>SEDB01000752.1 GCA_004210715.1 Pedobacter sp. | reverse complement strand
CTTTCTACCACTTCTCTACGTGCACCCGGACGAGCACCAGAGATGGCATCACAAGCCTGAATGATTGGAGAAATCATCGAAGTCATTTCAATTTCGTCGTGGTGGGCACCAATAGCATTGCAAATTTCTGGATGTTCTTTATACTTTTCAGCCAATTGCATACCTAAAATTGCGTGAGGCAATTCAGGATTGTCATCAGGCACTTTACCAATATCGTGTAATAAACCAGCACGTTTAGCCATCTTTGCATTCAAGCCTAATTCCGCTGCCATAGTTGCACAGAAATTAGCTACTTCACGCGAGTGATGTAAAAGATTCTGACCATAAGATGAGCGGTAACGCATACGGCCAACCATACGAATCAGTTCGGGATGTAAACCGTGAATACCTAAATCGATTACCGTACGCTCGCCAATCTCTACAATTTCATCCTCAATTTGCTTTTTGGTTTTAGCAACAATTTCTTCAATACGGGCCGGGTGAATACGACCATCGGATATTTCTACCCTCTCTACCAATTACGCGACCTTTAATCTCATCACTTTCAATATGGAAAATAGAAACCGAATTCTCAATCGCAGCCTCAGTAGCCGTACGTTGAATGGTTTGGATAACCACTTTTTTGGCTTCTTTACTAGCCGTTAATTTCGCCTCATCAACAATATCCTTGATTTGAATCATGGCTTGCGTACGGGCAACTTCTTTCAAATTATCAACCAACTGGTTTTTAGCCTCTTCAGCAGATAAACCAGCAATAGTTTCCAATTGCGTTAAATGTTGATTTTTTAATACTTCAACTTCTTCCTGCTTTTTAACAGCTAATTCGGTTTGTTTTTCAAGGTTACCTTTTTGCTTATCAAGTTCCTGCTCTTTTTTATTGAAGTTTTCCAAACGCTGATTTACCGATTGCTCTTTCTGCTTCATGGTATTTTCACGCTGGTTTAGGGTATTGTTTTTAGCATTTACTTCTTGCTCATGCTCTGCTTTTAATTGCAAAAACTTCTCTTTTGCTTCTAAAAGTTTATTCTTTTTTAAGATTTCTGCATTGTTCTCTGCATCCTTTAAAATCTTTTTAACCTTGTTTTGAGCTGCAACTTCTTGCCC
>SEDB01000257.1 GCA_004210715.1 Pedobacter sp. | reverse complement strand
GATGCAAGTGACGCCATCAGCAAACCTTTTGGCGCAAAACCCTTATTCGTTCCGCCTAAATCTGCAGGCTCATCAATCACGATATCATGCGTTCCGTTTGTTACTGCACACGCATAATGTTCTTTGTTTATTGTTGCTTTTACCATTATTATTCAATTTAAAAGTTAAACTTACCTAAAATCAAATTATTTTTTTTGAAAAATGAAGGGTTCAGTCCACTTGGCGGTTGCAGTCCTGCTTACCGTTTCAAGTCCGCACTTGTGCCTCGCTTGCGGGCTTTGCACTAAAATCAGGTTTATAAACTAAGTTTAACGCCCTGCAAACCTTCCAAATAACAAACTGCTTTTGCCAATTAGCCCCGATTGAGTGGAAATACTTTTTGTTTATAGCACCCCTGAATAAATTGTCATGCTGAGGCACGAAACATCTGCAACCGATGAAACAGATTCTTCGTGCCTCAGACTGACAATGACAAAAAGATTGAAACGAAAAGCGGGACTTATTTTTAGTAGCTGCACTACAATTGCGCTTTAAAAATTTCTCTTCTGAGATATTGAATTTAAAAATAATGAAACATTATGAATTAGCGTTTGTTCCTTTTTAAAACATATTACCATGAAGTACAGAAAGTTAATCGGAAAATATTTGGCACACAAATCGAACAGCAATACTCAAATTGCTCTGGCTTTAGTGGCCGGGTTAGCTGCAGGGGCAGTAATAAGTGTGTTATTTGCACCAGATAGTGGTGCCGGAACAAGAGGGAAAATTGCAAGTGGCGCTAAAAATTTACGTTACGGCTTTCAAGATAAATACAATCTTTTGAAAGAAAAAGTATTTGGCGTGGAAGCGATTGAAGAAGATTTTGTGGAGCATGAAGTTCCTCATTTTAAACATAAGGTTACTAAAAAAGCTAAATCTGATATAAAAGAAGTTCTTGAACATGCCCATGAGAATGGCCAGGTACAAGATGGTCAAGGATAATTTATTTTTTGTTGAAAGCTCAAACAGCTTTCAACAATCCACATTTTGATAAGTTATACAATTGCTTAGTTTTGAGGTATAATTAATCCTCATGACGTTTATTCTTTCCAAAATCCTTATCTATTTCCTTAAACCATATATTTGGATTTTTGTTTTACTGGTTATTGCCCTAATTTCTCCAAAAAAAAGGAAACGATTTCTCACCTTATCTATTGTTATTTTCTTTGTTTTTTCTAATGCTTTTATCGTTGGTAAACTCATGAATTTTTATGAGCCTGGGTATCCAAAAGCAGAAAATTACGATGTTGGAATTGTTTTGGGAGGTTATTCTGGCTACAACAAGCGAAGCAACAAAATTGAATTCGGATCTTCGAGCGACAGATTATTGCAGGCACTTGATCTTTTTAAGCAAGGTAGAATTAAAAAGATATTGCTGAGTAGCGGTAGTGCTAATCTACTTGATACCAGCCAGAAAGAAGCTGATTTAACGCTTCCGTTTTTGCATCAAATTGGCATTCCAGATTCATCAATCATTATTGAAAACTTAAGTAGAAACACAATTGAGAACGCGAAAAACAGCTTAGCCATTATAGAAAAGCTGAAACCAGGTTCAAAGGTATTGGTAATTACAAGTGCATGGCATGTTCCCCGCTCGAGACTGATTTTTAACCGCTTTGCCGAAAACAAATTAGATTATTATCCAACTGATTTTTTAGGTAAAACTGAATATGATTTTGCCGATTTTGTTATTCCCAGCGCTTCGGCAATACAAACCTGGGAACGACTTTTAAAAGAATGGGTGGGTTACGTTGTGGATGGGATAAGGGGATGATTTTGGGTTAGCTGGTTAATTGTTGAATTGATAAATTGTTGAACTGTTTAGTGGCTAAGTGGTAGCAAAAAATTCTAAAAAGATTGCTAAATTGTTTGTCCAAATTTCCTTCAACCTTCAACCCTAGCCCTCAATCGCTTTTACCAGCAAATCTTTCAGCTCCAATAAATTCTTTTGAGCTACAGAGGAGATAAATATGGATGGGATATTTGGTAAATCCTGTTTCATTTCCTCCATTAATTCATCATCCAACATATCTGATTTGGTAACAGCCAAAACATGTGGTTTTTGCATTAATTCCGGATTATATGACAACAATTCGCTTTTCAAAATTTCGTACTCTTCTTTTATGCTTCTGCTTGTATCAGCCGGAACCATAAACAAAAGTACTGAATTACGCTCGATGTGGCGTAGGAAACGATAACCTAAACCTTTTCCTTTCGAAGCACCTTCTATAATACCAGGAATATCCGCCATTACAAATGATTTTCCACCTCGGTAACTTACAATCCCTAAATTCGGAACGATAGTGGTAAAAGGATAATCGGCAATTTCTGGCTTTGCTGCAGACACCACTGAAAGCAGTGTAGATTTACCGGCATTCGGAAAACCAACCAAACCTACATCAGCTAAAACCTTAAGTTCGAGAATATTCCAAACTTCCTGTCCTGATTCACCTGGTTGTGCATAACGAGGCGTTTGTTGCACTGCATTTTTAAAATGCGCATTACCTAAACCACCACGTCCGCCAGCGGTTAAAATTTTAGTTTCGCCATCTTTGGTAATCTCGAAAAGAACTTCTCCTGTCTCCGCATCTTTAGCAATAGTTCCTAGCGGAACTTCAAGAATTTCATCCTGACCCTGTTTACCGAATTTGTGCGAGCTTCCACCTGCACCACCATCTTGTGCGATGATATGCTTACGGTATTTTAGATGCAACAATGTCCAGATGTGAATACTTCCTTTAACAATAATATGGCCACCGCGACCGCCATCACCACCATCAGGACCGCCCATCGAGGTTAGGATATCTCTATGCAAATGCGCAGAACCTGCACCGCCCTTACCCGAACGGCAACAAATTTTTACATAATCTACGAAATTTGATCCCTGCGACATATTGATTTTAGATTTTAGGTTGACGATTTTAAATTTGAAATCGGCGATAAACTGTTGTTGTATTATTTACTTACGACTTTCCATTACAAAAATCGCTAAAAAACAAACATCCGCAAAAAACAACTAATGCTTTTTCTGCGGATGTGAATATTAAAAATTTTATGATTTAAAACTGATCAATTACTGCACAAAGATCAGCATAAACGCGTTCTATTTCTCCTATTCCATTTACTTTTTTCAACTTTCCTTGTTCCTCATAATAAGGCAACACATGGATTGTTTTTTCGAAGTATTCTGAAATACGTTTCTTTAACTTTTCTGCATCATCATCCGGACGGCCACTTGTTTTATGGCGCTCAGCAATGCGTTTGGTTAGCTCTTCCTGATCAACATCCAAAGCAATAACGCCCGCAATTTTACTGCCTTTACGTTCTAAAAATAAATCAAGCTCTTTTGCTTGGGGAACAGTACGTGGAAATCCGTCAAATACAAATCCTTTTCCTGTTGAAACATGTACCAACTGATATTTTGAAATCAGCTTTTCAGATTGGGTGCCTTTACCCGCCCCTGGAGGGCCAAAGAGAACTAAATTAAGCATTAACGTGGTTTAGGTTGTCTTTAAAATAAAAAAGTCTTGTAATAAGGACTTAAACTAATCATGAAAATAACACAAAGTGTTGCCTTTCAAGGCTGCAAATATATAATTATTAATTTAGATGAGTTTTATAATTGCCAATTTATTTAAAAAACGAGGTAGTTTAAAAACTATCTAAATTATTGAAAGAAGATTGTTACGTTTTAATTAATGTTTACCTAATATTCAAACCGCCTGGAACATTTTATCAAAATAAAAAGTTCAAATCCCCCAATTTCAAATTGGTTTTTTAAATAATTCTAAATTAACTTCATACAATTTAAATAAATTGACAAATGACACCATTTTATATAGATCGAACCTTTAAAGAAATACCTGAATCTCATTTTCATGTACCAACTTAAGGTATCAACCTGGCTTCGCGTAGCACATCAAACAATCTGTAAAATGCATCTTCAGTATTTTGAAATACTACAAATCCCATTTTTCTACTTTTTGACATATCTGTCATCACTTCAATGGGTCTGCCGAGATCAAGATCCGTATGCCAGGCTGAGGCAAGCCGACCGAGATTTGCTTCTTTAAGTTTATACTCCGAGGCAATTTTATGCCAAATAGCTGTATCGTTTTGCATCTCTTTTTCTAGGGGCTGTATGATGCCTTCAAAACCAACCGATTCAATTTCAAAATAGTCAGCCAAACGCTTCCATAACCTGCTCCAGCGGAACACATCGCCATTTACCACATTAAAAGCTTCGTTTTTGGCAGCTTCTGTAGTCGAGGCCCAAATTAATTGAGAAGCCAAAACACTTGCATCCGTTACATCAGATAATCCGTTCCACTGAGCCGCAGATCCTGGCCATTTGAATTTGCGTCCCGTTTCTTTGCAAATAGTGGCATAAACAGCTAAGGTTGTACCCAAATTCATCGCATTACCCACTGCCTGACCAATTACTGTATGGGGCCTGTGAATGCTCCAGCTAAAACCATCGCGAGCTGCCGCAGCGTAAACTTCATCCTCCTGGGCATAATAAAAATTTTCAATATCTAATCTAGGATGCTCCTCTCTGAGTGGTGTTTCTGGTAAAAAACCATCTTTTGCATAAGCCTCAAAAGGACCTAAATAATGCTTCAAACCAGTTACCAAAGCCACATGCTCAACAGATTTATGCCCAGAAAGCACATCAAGAAGGTTTCGAACCATCAAACTGTTGACCCGAATATTTTCTGCTTCGGTATCATTCCGCATCCATGTGGTAATGTAAACATGTGTCGGTTTCACTTCTGCCAAGCTTGATTTCAAACTATCAAGATCTAACAAATCTGCCGCAACGGGTTTTAGTCCTTCAATTCCAAGATTTGGATTGCGGGCTAAACCATAGGTATTCCATCCCTCCTCAATCAGCTTTGCTGCCAAATTACTTCCTGTGATGCCGCTTGCACCTACTACTAATGCTATTTTATTCATCATGATATTATTTATATCAGCCTTAAAAATTTAAGCTGATTCTGATTTTTTGATTGATGTACAAAAATACCTTTAACAATTTGGCCAGCACTTGATGTGTATCAACAAATGCGCTTGATTTACATCAAGTTTAGCCTGTGTATTTAAAAACTTTATCTTTGTTAAAATAGCATATAATGATTAATGTTCTTTTCAGCCATATAGAAGAAAAAGTTTCGCTTAACGACAACGATAAAGCACTGATAGAAAAATTCTTTTCATCTAAAAAGTTGAGAAAAAGACAATACTTGTTACAGGAAGGTGAGATCTCCAAACATTTAGTTTTTGTAGCAAAAGGCTTGCTCCGAACCTATAATGTTGATGAAAAGGGTAATGAACACATGAGCATTTTCGGCTGGGAAGGATGGTGGATATCAGATTTTAATAGTTTTCTTTCTGGCGAACCCGCCGTTTTCAATATCGATGCAATTGAAGATTCGGAATTATTAATGCTCTCGCGAAATGATTATGAATCCTTAACATTAGCAGTGCCCATCATGGACCGATATTTTCGAATACTGTATCAAAATAGTCTGGTTACCAAAGAACGGAGATTAATGAGCACCATTACGCACAGCGCTGAGGAACGTTATCTTGAGTTATTAGCATCGAGTCCAAAAATCATGGAGCGCATTCCACAAAATTTAATTGCTTCTTATTTGGGGATTGCACCAGAAACTTTAAGCAGAATTAAGAAAACCCTGCTTTCGAAAAGATAGTTGATGGATCTGATTTAAGAATTTTTAATCGAAAAATTCTTAAAAAAAAATGGAGCTAATCTTTAAGACTAGCTCCATTTGGTGCACT
>SEDB01000256.1 GCA_004210715.1 Pedobacter sp. | reverse complement strand
GTAAGTAAACCTAAATCTTCAATAAAATCGAAATCTTCTTGAGGTAAAGCTGCAGTACGGATGGATTTTCCACTTTCTAAATGTGCTTTAACAACGGTTAGAATATCAAAAGTGCGTTTTGCATCTTTATCCGTTTTAGCCATCTTTTCAACTTTTTGAATACGTTTATCAACAGTATCTAAATCTTTAAGCTGCAATTCAGTATCAATAATTTCACGGTCACGAATCGGATCTACAGAACCATCAACATGGATTACGTTTCCATCATCAAAACAACGTAAAACATGGATAATTGCATTGGTAGCACGAATGTTTCCTAAAAACTGATTGCCCAATCCTTCGCCTTTTGAAGCGCCTTTAACTAAGCCTGCAATATCAACAATTTCTATAGTATTCGGCTGTACCTTATTTGGCTTAACCAATTCAGCAAGTTTAGTCAATCGATCATCAGGTACCGTGATTACACCAACATTTGGTTCAATGGTACAAAAAGGAAAGTTTGCTGCTTGAGCTTTTGCGTTAGATAAACAGTTAAAAAGAGTCGATTTTCCAACATTTGGTAAACCCACAATACCACATTGTAATGCCATTTATATTTTTTAATTTTTAATTTACGATTTACGATTTCACCTTTCACCTTTCACCTTTCACCTTTCACCTTTCACCTTTTCAGGCGGCAAAGATAAGCTTTTAAACCTTTATTTAAGGATCACAATTTGTGGCAGATGGATATTTTATCTAAGTTTAGCGAAATTTAAAAATGATAATGGAAGAATTTGTGGAACAGAAACCAGAGGAAGTGAAGTTAGTGGTAACCGAAGAGATGCGTAGTTACCTATATGATATTACAAAGTGGGCGAAATTTCTTTCCATTATAGGGTTTGTAATTTCTGTATTTATTATACTTGCTGCATTTAGTATTCCGACGATCATAAACAGTAATCCTGCTGTAGCCGCTCAAATGGGGCAGTTGGGTGCTAGCGGTGCAACCATTATTACAGTAATTTATTTTATACTGGGTTTGCTGCTATTTTATCCAAGTATATTATTAAATAAAGTAGCAAATAAAGGGAAGCAAGGTGTTTTATTTGGCGACCAGGAGAGTTTAAATCAGGCCGTGTCAAACCTTAAGTCGCTCTTTAAGTTTTGGGGGATAGTAACTATAGCGATTATCGCTTTTTATTTCTTAATGATATTTTTAGTTGGGGCTGAAATGGCCGCTGCATAAGCTGAGCTTGTCAATTTTGTAGAACAAAAAAAAAGAGCCTTTGTTAAATCAACAAAGGCTCTTTTATGAAATAATATTTATTTAGAAGGAAAAATCGTCACTTGCTTTAGTGCTGTGTTCTCCATTTTCAGAATATTCATAACGTTTTTCAACAACATCCTGGTGGGTTTTGATGTAGTCAACAGTTTCGTTCAAACCTTCTGTAAATTTTTCGAAATCCTCTTTGTATAAAAAGATTTTATGTTTAACGAATACACCGTCTTCTAATCTTTTCTTACTCTCGGTAACTGTTAAATAATAATCACCTGAGCGAGTAGCCTTCACGTCGAAGAAATAAGTTCTCTTGCCTGCTCTTACTTTCTTTGAAAAAACTTCTTCTCTTTCCTTGTTGTCGAATTCTCCCATGGTTGGTATTGATGTTGGTTTTTGGTTTCGGTAAATATAAAGCAAATATTTAAAGTTCAAAATACAATTTTAATACAATTTAAATTGTTCTTGTTTCTTCCTCTAAAAGTTGGTTGTTATAAAGTTCGGTATAACTGCCATTCAGGCTAAGTAATTCATTGTGTGTGCCTTGTTCAATAATCTTCCCGCCATCTAACACCAGTATCTTGTCAGCATTTTTTATAGTAGAAATACGGTGTGCAATTAAAATGCTGGTTTTTCCATTCATTATTTTACCCAGATTCTGTAAAATTTCTTCCTCTGTTTTTGTATCAACAGCTGATAAACAATCATCAAATATTAAAATTTTAGGAGATTTGATTAAAGCTCTTGCAATAGAAACGCGTTGTTTTTGTCCGCCAGAAAGGGTAATTCCACGTTCGCCAAGCATGGTTTCAAATTTTTCTTCAAAATCGATGATGTTATTGTAAACAGATGCATTTTTGGCTGCATCGAAAATTTCCTCATCACTAACCTGATCTAAACCAAAAGCAATATTGTTCTTAATGGTATCGGAAAATAAAAAGACTTCCTGAGGTACAAAGCCAATCTGGCTGCGGTAATTCTTAAGGTTGAGCGATTTCAAATCTTTTCCCTCAATGTTGATTGTGCCGTTTTCTACATCATACATTCGCATAATGAGGTTTGCCAATGTCGATTTGCCTGATCCCGTTTTGCCAATGATGGCTACAAATTCCCCACTTTTAATTTCAAAACTAAGGTTTTTTAGCGCCTCAATACCCGTATCTGGATAAGTAAAACTCACATTTTGGAAAGAAATATTGCCATTGATTTCTTTCTCCTTGGTGTTGGTAGATTGAATATCGGAGGGGATATCCAGAAATTCGTTGATCCTTTTTTGTGATGCTGCCGCCCTTTGAATTAGCGAAGTTACCCAACCCAACATGGTTACCGGAAAGGTTAATTGATTGATGTAAATAATAAACTCGGCAATATTACCCGCTGTAATACTTCCATTCATTACCTGGTTGCCACCAACATAAATAGTTAAAATGGTGCTCAAGCCAATTAACAACAACATGGTTGGGTAAAATAAGGCAGAAACCCTTACCAGACTCATTGAATCTTTTTTGTATTCGTTGCTTTGAATTTCGAACATATTTCGGGTATAATCTTCCCTTACATATGACTTTATAATTCTAATGCCTGAAAATCTTTCTTGAACAAAACTTGATAATTCTGAAAGTCGCTCCTGAATTTTTCCACTTTTTTTAAAAATCAATGTATTTACATAGTATATAATAACAACTAAAAAGGGAAGGGGAAGTAGGCAATAAAGAGCGAGTTTAGAATTTACATCAAACATCGACCATATAATCAGAATGGATAAAACAAATGTATTGATGGTGTACATTATTGCCGGGCCAACATACATGCGTACGCGATTTACATCTTCAGTAGCCCTGTTCATCAAATCACCGGTATTGTTTCTGCGATAAAAACCTAAGCTTAATTTTTGGTAATGCTGGTAGATATCGTTTTTCATATCAAACTCAATATGGCGTGACATAAGAATGATGGTTTGGCGCATGAAGAACAAAAATAATCCTCGCAAAATGTACAATGCGATGACAAGTAAGCCAAAGTATAAAAGATTGCTACTGAAGATATCGTAAATAATTTGTTGGCGATTAAAACCACTAAATAAATTATAAACCTGAACATTTTCGGTAATTAAATCAACAGCATAACCAATAACCTGGGCAGGTACAACCCCAAAAATATTGGAAATTACAACGAAAATGCTGCCTGGAATAATCCACCATTTGTATTTTAAGAAGTACTTATTTAATCTGCTTAGATGTTTCATTAGCCGAACGTTCATTATGCCAGCAAATTCTTCGTCAGATTCATCCATTTTAGAGCAATTGAGTGCTTACGGGCATAAAAAATTGGTTTTCTGTAATGATCCCGATACAGGTTTAAAAGCTATTATAGCCATTCACGATACAACTTTGGGGCCTGCTTTAGGTGGAACAAGGATGTGGAGTTATGCAACAGAAGGCGAGGCCCTCGAAGATGCACTTCGTTTATCACGCGGAATGACTTACAAATCGGCCATTACTGGATTAAATCTCGGTGGTGGAAAAGGCGTAATCATCGGTGACTCCCGAAAAGATAAAACAGAAACTTTAATGCGTAGCTATGGCAGGTTTATTAAAAACCTGAATGGTGAGTTCATTACGGCGGAAGAAATGGGCACCAATACGCGTGACATGGAATATATCCGTATGGAAACAAACTATGTTACAGGTGTACCGGAATCAATTGGTGGCGCTGGAAATCCTGCCCCATTTACTGCTCAAGGTGTTTATTTAGGAATCAAAGCAAGTGTAAAAGAAGTCTTTGGTACTGATATGTTAGCCGGTAGAACAATTGTTGTTCAGGGAATTGGAAATGTTGGCGAACATTTAGTGGCCTTATTAAGAAAAGAAAACGCGGAGGTGCTGATTAGTGATATTAATCAGGAACAATTAACCTACGTAGCCCGTAAATACAAAGCAAAACCTATCGAAGCCGATAAGATTTTTGGTTGTGATGCAGATGTTTATGCGCCATGTGCAATGGGTGCTACCGTTAATAACAAAACCATTGAAAGGATGAAGTTTGCAATAATTGCAGGCTCGGCAAACAATCAGCTAAAAGATGAGGTTTTAGACAGTGAATTATTACTGAAAAAAGGGATTCTTTTTGCTCCGGATTATCTGATTAATGCTGGCGGATTGATTTCCTGTTACTCAGAATGGACTGGTTTTGGTAAGAAACGTACTGTTCAGCTTACCGAAAATATTTACGATGCCACACGTAGCGTAATTAAATTAAGTAAAGCCGAAAACATATCGACCAATATTGCAGCAAATCGTATAGCCGAAAAGCGAATTGCAGACGTTAAAAAAATTAAATCATCATATTAAATAATTATTAAAACAGGTTTTATAAACCGCACTCGTTCTTACATTCATGTTAAACAGAAGGCACTTAAGAATCAAAGCTTTGCAAAATATTTTTGCTTGGCACATGGCAGACAAAAAAGACATTAAAGGTGATCTTAAAACTTTAATGCAAAGCATCGATAGCGTGTACGAAATGTACATCTGGATGCTATCACTAATGGTTGAAGTTACCGAATTCACAGCTAACGATGCTGCAGAACGTGCTAACAAGCACCTTAAAACAGCTGAGGATTTAAATCCGAATATGAAATTGCTACACAATAAGTTTAGCGTTTTAATGCAGCAAAACCCTGAGTACGTATCAGCAGTTAAAAAGTACAAAGTAGATTGGGGTTTCGATCCGGAAATTCGTAAAACAGTATTCAACTCTTTAAAAGCTTCAAACGAATACGCAGAATACCTTGCAGATCCAAACGAAAGTTTAGAGTCATCAAAAGACATCATCAAATACATTTTCAGAAAAATCATTCTTAAAAACCAGGGAATTATTCAGGTTTTTGAAGAGAAATTTATCAACTGGCAAGTAGATCACGAGGTAATGAAAGGTATGGTTGCTAAAACTTTGAAGAATTATGAAAATGGCCATTTGCGAGCTGTTAAATTTCCCATCTATTCCAGTTAAAGTAACCATTAACGAATATTTAGAGTTATCAAAAGATTACAGTACGCCGAAAAGTAATTCATTCATAAACGGTATTTTAGACAAAATTTTAGGTGATCTTAAAAAAACGAATACGATCAAAAAGATCGGTCGTGGATTAATTGAAGATTAAAAATGAAAAAAATATTTATCCTTGCCATTGCTGCATTATCTTTTATTGCTTGCCGTAACGCAAACAATTCGACAATTTCAACTGCAGATAGTTCTGGTGTTGTAATCGCATCTCCAGATGCTCCGATAGTTGTTTTTGAAAGAGAAATTTTTGATTTCGGAAAAATTCAGCAAGGAGAAAGCGTGCAGCATGAATTTAAATTCAAAAACACAGGAAAAAGCCCGTTAATTATTTCTACGGCAACCGCTACCTGTGGTTGTACCGTTCCTGAACCGCCGAAGGAGCCAATTTTACCAGGCAAAGAAGGTGTAATTAAGGTTATTTTTAATAGTACAGGTAAAGAAGGGATGCAGGATAAAATAGTTACGGTAACTTCAAATGCAAACCCAACAATTTCAAATGTACATTTGGTGGGTGAAGTGCTTATTAAGAAATAGATAATTGAACGGATTCCGTTTATTAGTAAATAATAATCAAATAAAAAAGAAATGACATCAACAGTAATTTTACAGGCAGCAGCAGGTGGATTTGGCCAATATGGGCAATTAATAATGTTAGGCGCAATCGCGGTAGTTTTCTACTTCTTTATGATTCGTCCACAGGTAAAAAAAGCAAAAGATCATAAAAAATTAATCGAAGGATTAAAAAAAGGAGATAAAATTATTACAACGGCAGGTATTCATGGTCGCATTGCTGACATGAATGATACTACTTTCTTAATTGAGGTAGAAGGTGGCGTAAAAATCCGTTTCGATAAATCGGCAGTTTCTTTAGATGCTACGAAAGCAGTTGTTGCTCCTGCAGCAAAAGCCTAGTTTAAATTGTAAATTTTTAAAAGGGTGTTCAATTCGTTTGGACACCCTTTTTTGATTTTGTAGAAATCCATCTTGATAAATAAATGAGACGATTTAATAACTTCGTTGGATAGTAGTTTCGAGCAACTACTAAATTTACTACATTTGGAAGAATTGGAACATTTAGCACAAATCATGCAGTAAGTTTGTTTACCGGATAATATGCCCTTTATTAGATTAACAAAAATTGAGAGAAGACGTGTATTCACGCTACTGGCCTGTTTATTTTTGGCTATAGCAGCATGGCTTTTTATGGCGTTGAATAATAAATACAATTACATCGCAAAAACCGTTATTGTTTTTAAAAATAAGCCTGCTAAAAGAGCATTTTATCCGCTACAATCTGATACTGTTGACCTAGAAGTTGAAGGTACGGGATGGCAACTTTTATTTGCCAGGCTGAGAATTAACCCTCAATCGATTTCCGTTAACCTTGGGCAATTGAATACGAGAGATTTTGTAGTTTTTTCAGACCAGCTTTATAGTGTAAATAAACAAGTTGGAAGTGCTCAAAAGGTTATTTCAGTTAAACCAGATACTTTATATTTTGATTTTACGAAGCAAATTGTAAAAACTGTAAACATTAAGTTGGTAAACGATTTAGAGTTTAGTAAACAATATGGTTTAGCTAGTGGAGTTGTTCTTTTGCCGGAAAAGGTAAAAGTTGCAGGTCCAATGGAAGAATTAAGTAAAATTGAATTCTGGCCTACTGATACCTTAAAAATCAGTAACCTCCAAAGTAGTAGCACGGTAAGAATAGGTTTGCAACATAGCCTCCACAAAAATGTTAGTATATATCCTTCATCAACGGAGGTTAAGTTATCTGTTGATGAGTTCACTGAAAAAACGGTTGAGGTTCCATTAAAGATCGTTAACAATAAAAA
>SEDB01000025.1 GCA_004210715.1 Pedobacter sp. | reverse complement strand
AAACATCGAGTGCGTACAGTATGATTGCGTTTAGCTAGTGTAGGTTTGCACCTGGGCATTTGTTTGTTGCAACGGCCGTGCCACCTAAACCCGACCATAGTGGAAAACCCGCAGCGAGGCACGAGCGAGGATTTTGAACAAAGGGCGGGACGATACTTATATAATAGTAATGACAGTGCTTTTCAAATAATTTTAATATTGCCCAGTACTCAGCATTACTAATGTACACGCCCTGACAGGTTCAATATCATGCTGATCTAGCAATTTTTCAAGCTCATAGTTTTCTGTTCCTGGGTTGAAGATGACTCTTTTAGGTTTTGTATCTATAATATAATCATGGTACTGTGGCTGAAGTGCCGGGCCTATGTAGAGCGTTATCGTATCAATATCCTGATGGATTTGACCGGGTTTTTCGATTTCTACATCGGCAACCGCTCCCTTTTTGATTCCCACATTAACGATATCATGATTGAAGCGTTTTAACATATGCGCTGCTTTATATGCATATCTTGAAGGATCAGGAGATGCTCCGATAATTAATGTCTTTTTCATCTTAATGAATATTTAAAACTTTGATAGAAGCGCTATTTGACCAGAATGATAGGCATGGTGCTGCGCTAAACCACTCAATAATTCAACATTTGTAACACCATTTCCTAATACTGGATCACGCTCTCCTGCAACTTCATCATCCCATTGATTAATTTTTACCTCCTCACAATGCCTGATCAATTCTTCATTGGCAACTTTGAAATCGAAAATGATTTTCTCCCAAGCTTGTGGATTTTTGCTTTCGGGAATTGGCCAATCTCCCCTGGCAGGCTCTGATGCGGGCTTACTCATTAATCTGGAAGTCACTTCTTCTGTCCATGAAGTTAGATGCAAGGCTATTTCGGCTATTGAATGTGCATTGGGAATAAAATGCTCAAATGCATTTTCTGCTTTAACGTTATTTAAAGTTTGCATCACATGGTTTCCATGCCAAGCATCGCCGTTAAAGGCTTTTTTAATCTCGTTTGTGATATTAAGCATAGTTAAACAACAAAGCGAAGATTATAAAGTTTTCTAAGAAGCGTTTAAGATTGCATTGGCACAGTTAATTCCATCAATTGCAGCGGACACAATTCCCCCAGCATAACCAGCGCCTTCTGCACACGGGTATAATCCCTTGATTTGTGGGTGCTGAAACGTTTCTTTATCTCGCGGAATGCGGACTGGCGAGGAGGTTCTGCTCTCTACACCTACTAAAATTGCTTCATTAGTATAATAACCTTTTATTTTTTTGCCAAATAATGGCAAGGCTGCCTTCAGGCTTTTTGAAACAAATTCTGGCAGAATATTATCTAGCATGACACTTTTAGTTCCTGGGAGATATGAGTTTTTGGGAAGATCTATTGAAAGTTTGTTATTAACGAAATCCATCATCCGCTGTGCAGGAGCAACTAAATTACCCCCTCCTGCCTCGAAAGCTAATTTCTCTATTTCTGACTGAAAATTCAACATTCTTAATGGATCATAACCCTGAACATCATCTAATGTAACTTGGACTACAGTGCCTGAATTTGCAAATGGGTTGTTACGTTTTGATGGTGACCAACCATTTACCACAATTTCGTTTTCGCCAGTGGCACATGGAGCGATAATACCTCCCGGACACATGCAAAAAGAAAATACACCTCGGGCACCAACCTGTTCTACTAAACTGTAATAGGCTGGCGGTAAAAATTCTGACCGAATATCACAATGATATTGTGCTGAATCAATTATTTCCTGAGGATGTTCAACACGAACACCTAGCGCAAATGGTTTTGCTTCGATTAAAATATTCTTTTTATGTAGCAACTCATATACGTCTCTTGCAGAATGACCTGTAGCAAGAATGATATGATCAGCAAAAATTTTATTTTCAAAATTTATCTCAACACCCTTTACTTTCCCAAATTCAGTAATGATATCTGTCATTTGACTATCGAACATTACTTCGCCGCCAGCATTAAGAATAGTTTCTTTTATTGAAGTTATGATATGAGGCAGTTTATTGGTACCGATATGCGGGCGGGCATCAATGATAATATCTTTTTCAGCTCCATGATCTACAAAAACTTGCAGTACCTTATTTATATCGCCACGCTTATTAGATCTGGTGTATAGTTTTCCATCAGAATAAGTGCCTGCGCCACCTTCTCCATAGCAATAATTTGATTCAGTGTTTACCAACCCTTGCTTATTGATAGCTGCCAAATCGCGACGACGTTGCTTTACATCCTTACCGCGTTCAATAATAATGGGTTTTAATCCATTTTCGATACATTGTAATGCAGCAAATAATCCTGCCGGGCCTGCGCCAATGATTAATACGGGTTTTGCGTCACTGATATTTTGATAGTTTATCGTATGAATATCAACAAGAGGCTCTTCATCCACAAAAACCCTAACTTGAAGTCGGAAAATAACTTTCCTTGAACGGGCATCAATTGATCTTTTTAAGATTTCGTAGTTTTTAATACGATTTTCTGAAAGATTTAATCCTTCGGCTAATTTAGTTTTGATGACCTCTAATTGCTCAACCTGATGAGGGAGTAACGTAATTTCGATATCTTTCTGCATACAATTTGTCAGGTTTTTATCCTGAATGACTACAAAGATAACAATGAATTGGGATATTAGTATTTAGGGTTTAAAACATTTAATTTTCACACAATCTGTCAGATATTTTATTGAAATGTAACAAAGGCATACAATTTGATATCTAATTTGTAAATTGAAGAAAATTAACTTGGAACAAAACACAAAAACCATAAAAATGAAAAGATTAGTATTTGGAATTATTGCTGCTGTAATTGCAGTGAGCACATTAAGTTCATGCGGGTACAACAGCATGGTAAACTTAGATGAAAATGTAAAATCGAAATGGGGAACCGTACAAACCCAGTATCAAAGAAGAGCAGATTTGATTCCAAACTTAGTAGCAACGGTAAAAGGCGCTGCTAAATTTGAGCAGGGAACCTTAACCGCGGTAACTGAAGCACGTGCAAAAGCTACGCAAATGACTGTTAATGCTGATGATTTGACACCAGAAAACATCCAAAAATATCAAGCGGCTCAAGGGCAATTGAGCCAGGCGCTAGGCAAGTTATTATCAATTACAGAAAATTATCCTGAATTGAGGGCAACACAACAGTTTAGTGATTTATCGGCCCAGTTGGAAAGCACAGAGAACAGAATTACTGTTGCCCGTAAGGATTTTAACGATGCCGTACAACAATACAATGGAAAAATCAGATCGTTTCCAAATAACTTAACCGCCGGAATGTTCGGTTTTAAAACCAAAGGTTATTTTGAAGCTGATGCAACAGCTAAAGATGCACCAAAAGTAGAATTCTAATTATTGTATTATAACATTTGAGGGTAATGCTTGTTTGATCATTAAACGGGCATTACCCTTTTTACTTATTATAAAATAAAGACATGTCGTTATTTTCAGATTTAGAACAAGATAAAATAGCTGCAGCAATTGCCAATGCTGAAAAAGCCACATCTGGTGAAATTAGAATAGCAATAGATAAACATTGTGCTATTGATCCATTTGAAAGAGCAACCGAATATTTCGCCGAATTAGATATGGATAAAACATCGCAAAGAAATGGTGTTTTAATTTACCTTGCCCATGTGGATCATAAATTTGCGATTATTGGGGACTTGGGAATTAACAGACTGGTGCCAGAAGATTTTTGGGAAACTACTAAAATTGCTATGATTGCACATTTTGCGAAAGGTGATTTAGCTGAAGGTATTATTGCAGGTGTTGCCCTCGCTGGTGAAAAGCTAGCTTCTTATTTTCCGCCACAAAAAGGAGACATTAATGAATTACCAAATGACATTGTATACATGGATAATCAAGAAAAAAAATAAGCAATGAAAAAATTATTCCTTTTATCTTTCCTAAGCTTAATATTCTCTTTTGCATTTGCACAGGATTTTCCTGAAAAGCCATCTACTTTAGTTAACGATTATTCAGGCGCACTTTCTATTGAACAAAGAGCAGCACTCGAAAAAAAACTGGTTGCCTTTGATGATTCTTCATCAACCCAAATTTCGATTGCCGTACTAAAATCTGTTGGTGATTACGATATTAATGAGTACGCTGTTGAACTCGGCAGAAAATGGGGCGTTGGCCAAAGCGGCAAAAACAATGGAATTATGATTGTTGTGGCTGTTGGCGATAGAAAAATCTCTATCCAAACAGGCTATGGCGTGGAAGGTGCATTGCCAGATGTATATGCAAAACGGATTATTGATGAAGATATTAAACCCAACTTTAGAAACGGAGATTATTACAAGGGGCTGGATGATGCAACGACTGAAATAATTAAATACACCAAAGGCGAATATAAAAATGATAAACCCAGAGTATCTTCATCAGCTAAGAGTGGTGGTATTGGAAGTATCGCAGTGATTATTATCATCGTTGTAATCATCATCATCATCATGAGAAAAGGCGGAGGTGGAGGCGGAAGTGAAGTAATTGGTGGCCGTGGCGCATCAAATGCTTTATTTTGGGCAATGCTATTTGGAAGTGGCGGTGGCCGTGGTGGAAATAGCTGGGGCAGCGGCAGTTTTGGAGGAGGTTCTTCTGGAGGCGGCGGTGGATTTGGTGGTTTCGGCGGTGGAAGCTTCGGTGGTGGCGGATCTAGTGGAAGTTGGTAGTTTAGATTTACGATTTTAGATTGAAGATTTACGAAATCTGCCCTGATAAATAAAATGCTAACCTTAACCTCAAATTGAAAATGTACAGGAAAGATTTAATTACCGCTGAAATACAGAAACTTGCTGAAGTTTTAGCCAGAATTATGGGCTTAAAGTTGGAAGGCAAGTTAACGGATGCTCAAGTTATGTTTGATGAAACCATGACAAGAAGCTTTAATTTGCCAATTGATGTATTAGAAAGTCGTGACTTACCTGCCTTTGATACCTGGCTTAACTCTGCTAATCTTTCTCCAGAAAAATTAGATTCATTAAGCGAGTTTTTATATTACGAATTAGGTTTAAGTGAAGAGAGAAATAAACTGATAGCACCCAAACTAAATTCCATTTATCAATTCCTTTCTGAAAGACATAAAATTGTTCATTTGGTGAATTTTCATCGTCAGGAAACCATTCAACAATACCTTTAAAACGTAAAAGTAAATTGAAAAAGATATGATCATAGAAAAGTGGCAAAGACTTGCTTCTAAATATTTAGTAAAAGAGAGATGGGCTACTTTAAGAGTGGATGAAGTGAAGCTACCAAACGGAACTATCAAAGATGACTATTTCGTCTTGGAATATCCAAATTGGGCTACTGCCATTGCATTAACGGAAGAAGGCAAAATGATTCTGGTACGTCAATATCGCCATGCTGCAGATATTGTTTCACTAGAAGTTCCCGGTGGCGTGATTGATGGAGATGAAGGACCTGAAGCTGGCGTAAAACGAGAACTGCAAGAAGAAACAGGTTATACTTTTAAAACGTGTAAACTTATAGCTGAGCTTTATCCAAATCCTGCAACGGCAAATAATAAAACATACACTTACCTGTTAACTGGCGGCATTAAAACTCATGAACAACACTTAGACGAACATGAAATTTTAAATGTAGAAGAATATACCATCGATGAAGTGAAACAGTTGCTCAAAGAAAACAAAATTGCCCAATGTATACACGTTGCCGCACTACATTATGGACTGGCTGCATTGGAACAAAATGCACAGTAATTAATCAAATGTTTTAAAGGCTTCGTTTAATGTTTAAACAAAAAGTCCTGATTTGAAATTCAAATCAGGACTTTTTGTTTATAAGGATTGATATAGAAGATTGGATTTCCCTTAACCTTAGTTAGCTCATTTTCAACTTCTTTTGAATATCGTGAACATAAGCTTTAAATTTCTTATCCGTGTCTATCAAATCTTCAACCGTTTGGCAAGCATAAATCACGGTACTGTGATCGCGACCACCAAAGAAAGCACCAATTGTTTTTAATGATGATTTTGTATGGCTTTTTGAAAGATACATTGAAATTTGACGGGCCTGAACAATTTCACGTTTACGCGTTTGCGATTTAACCATATCTACAGGAACTTCGAAATACTCGCACACCAATTTCTGGATATATTCCATTGAAATCTCTTTGGAAGTGTTCTTTATGAAATTCTTCAACATCTGCTTAGCTAACGCTAAATCGATCTCTTTCTTATTCAAAGTTGCCTGAGCAAGCAAAGAAACCATAGCACCTTCTAATTCACGAACGTTATTGTCTATGTTATGGGCAACATATTCTACAACTTCACCTGGCAACTCAATACCGTCTGCATACATTTTCTTTCTTAAAATAGCTATACGCGTTTCTAAATCTGGAATCTGCAAATCAGCAGAAAGACCCCATTTGAAACGGCTTAACAAACGCTCTTCTAAACCAGCTAAATCTTTAGGCGCTTTATCTGATGTTAAGATTACCTGCTTGCCAGATTGGTGTAAGTGATTAAAAATATGGAAGAAAATATCCTGAGTTTTTTCCTTGCCGGCAAAGTTATGTACGTCATCCATGATGATTACATCCATTGCCTGATAAAAATTAACGAAGTCGTTAATGGTATTGTTCTTTAATGAATCTACAAACTGTTGGCAAAACTTCTCGCAGCTCACATAAATAACCAGTTTATCTGGCATACTGCGTTTAATTTCGTTTCCAATAGCTTGCGCTAAGTGTGTTTTTCCTAAACCCACACCGCCGTAAATCATTAGTGGATTAAATGAAGTACCACCTGGTTTAGCGGCTACAGCATAACCTGCAGAACGGGCTAAACGGTTACAATCTCCCTCAATATAATTTTCAAAAGTGTAGTTGGCATTTAACTGCGGATCAACATTTAATTTTTTTAATCCAGGGATGATGAATGGATTTTTAATATCCTTATTGATTGAAACAGGAATTGGCATAGATTGAACTTTTGCCTCTGCCCCGTTCCCATTTGATGGCATGTTAGTAGTATAAGGATTACCGCTGTTTGATGATTTATCAACAACGATGTTGTATTCCAACCTGCCGTCCTCTCCAAGTTGCTTTTTTACTGTTTTACGTAGTAAACCTACGTAGTGTTCTTCAAGCCATTCGTAAAAGAACAAACTTGGCACTTGTATGGTTAAAACCTTACCTTCCAATTTAAGGGCTGTGATAGGCTCGAACCAAGTTTTGAAACTTTGATTCGGGATGTTATCCTTAATAATTTGAAGACAGTTCTTCCACACTTCTGTACAAGTTTTTTCCATTGCGATTTCTATAATTTATTGGTTTTCAGTGCCGATTCGAAATAAAAGGATGGTCCGTTTCGGGACTACGAATATTGAGAAAATTATCAACATTTTAAACAAAAATCTCAAATAAATCGTAACGTACTGATAAGGAATATAGTAGGTAGCTTAACCTCAATTTTTTATGTTAATAACTATTTATTAACACCAGTTATCCACATTTACACTTATTTAACGCCAATATTCGAACTTCATTTCAATTCGATGTCAGAAAAGCAAATTCTAAGCCATTAAAGATATTAGCTGAACTGTTCGCTATGTTTTTATCTGTCAAAATCTCAAAAAGCTGATTATCAAAGCAATTGTTTTAAGCCCAATAAAAAGCGACCAATGCCATCCCGCTTATGTGGCAAAAACCGTGGCACTATTTCCCCTTTGTCATTAGCAATACCTATAGAATTAACATGAATCGTTTGCAGATACTAGAAAATTAAAGTTCCATATTAATAACCAAAATATTTTCGATTTAGTATTCTCCAAAAACCTTACGCATTACATCTGAAATTTCTCCCAGCGTAGCATATTTTTCTACGGCATCAATAATAAAAGCCATTAGGTTTTCATTTCCTTTAGCTGCCTGCTCTAAAGCTTTTAAAGATTCACTTACTTGCTTATTATTCCTTTCAGATTTTAGCTTAATAAGCTTGTCCGTTTGAAGTATACGAATAGAATCATCAATGTTAAAAACCTCTGTTAAACCTTCCTCAGCCTGTGTAAATTTATTCACCCCAACAGAGATTCGCTCTCCAGTTTCAATTTCTTTTTGATATTGATAAGCCGAATTTGCAATCTCGTTTTGCATATAATCACTTTCAATGGCATTTACCGAGCCACCCATCGCATCAATCTTATCTACATAAGCCCAAGCCGCAGCTTCCACTTCATCGGTTAAACTTTCGATGAAAAACGATCCTGCCAGCGGATCTACTGTATCAGCCACTCCACTTTCAAAGGCAATGATTTGTTGCGTACGTAAAGCGATTTTTGCTGCAGCTTCAGTTGGAAGCGATAATGCTTCATCATAACCATTGGTATGCAGCGATTGTGTTCCACCAAGTACAGCAGCAAGGGCTTGGTTGGTTACCCTAATCACATTGTTCAATGGTTGTTGAGCAGTAAGCGTGGAACCACCCGTTTGGGTATGAAAGCGTAGCATTTGTGCTTTTTCATCAGTTGCACCCAGGTCTTTTGTGATTTTCGCCCACATCCTTCTTGCTGCCCTAAACTTGGCAATCTCCTCAAAGAAATTATTGTGGCAATTGAAAAAAAACGATAACCGTTTGGCAAATATGTTGATGTCTAAACCTTTTTCGATAGCTGCTTTTAGGTAGGTTTTACCATTGGCAAGTGTAAATGCAAGCTCCTGCACGGCAGAGGATCCCGCTTCACGAATGTGATAACCAGAAATAGAAATGGTGTTCCATTTAGGAACTTCACGGCTGCAATATTCAAAAATATCGGTAATTAACCGCATAGATGGTTTTGGAGGATAAATATAAGTTCCCCTCGCAGCATATTCTTTTAATATGTCGTTTTGAATCGTACCTGAAATCTGCTTCAAATCTGCTCCCTGTTTTTTAGCCAACGCAATGTACATGGCTAATAAAATGGATGCTGTTGCATTAATGGTCATTGAGGTGGTAATGTTTTTTAGCTCAATGCCATCAAAAAGAATTTCGATATCTTTTAATGAATCAATTGCAACGCCCACCTTCCCCACTTCTCCGTCTGCCATTTCATGATCAGAATCGTAGCCAATCTGGGTTGGTAAATCAAAGGCTACAGACAAACCCGTAGTTCCTTGTGCTAATAAATAATGGTAACGTTTATTTGATTCTTCAGCAGTTGAAAAACCGGCATACTGCCTCATCGTCCAGAGCCTACCACGATACATATCCTTTTGAATGCCTCTGGTAAAAGGAAATTCTCCAGCTTTTTCTTCTATCGGTTTAACAGAGGTATAAATCTCTTTAATCTCAATTCCAGAAGTTGTGGTGTGTTTTTTATTGCTCATAATGGTTAGTTCAATGAATGCTTTTCAGTTAACCAATTTAACAATTAACCAAAATTTCAGATTTAAAATAGCTTCTGCATATCTTTTTTGATCAACTCAATAGTCAAATCGTAAGGATTTTCATCAATGCTGGCCATGTGCTGTAAAATCGCTTTGCTTAATTCAATTCCATTTGCATCAGCAGGCAAGCCTTGCACAGCATTATTAATCATAGCGATGGTATCATCTTTAAGTTTACGAACCACATTCCAGGTAATACTGTCTATATAAAGCTGCTGGGTAATATTGTGTTGATATTCCGAACGTACCTCGTTTAAAATTCCAGCCTGTAAGGTTCCAATGCCAATCCCTTGCTGATGCAAGCGAACCAGTAAATTTGCGGGATTGATTCTATCTGTAAAAATGATTAAGCGCTCATGCGCCTGTAAACGCAAAGGCAAAATATGCGCTCTGCTTTCTTTATTCAATTCGATGTTTTTCAAATTAAAAAAGTGCTGAATATCACTTTTCATTACATGATAAAGGGCCAATAGTGCTAAAAAAATGCCGGCAAATAAGATAACTACATCTGTTAAAACTTGTTGAATATTCATGGTATTGTTTAATTACGGTAATATTAACTACCTGATAAAAGCAAAAATGTGCATTATTATTTATATTTGTAACAGATAAAATTTAAATAACATGAGCACAACAGTTGACACATCATTTGCACCAGTTACTTTTTCAGAAGGCGCAGCAAAAGAGTTATATAAATTAAAGGATCAGCAGGAGATTAGCGAGGATTACGGTTTACGTGTTGGCGTTGAAGGCGGCGGATGTGCTGGCATGAATTACGTTTTAGGCTTCGACCAGAAGAAAGAAGGTGATCAGGAATTCTTTATCGAGGGAATTAAAGTTTTCATGAACAAAGCGCATCAAATGTATTTAATGGGCATGATGATCGATTGGCAAGATGGCTTAAACTCTCGTGGTTTTACTTTTGTTAATCCAAATGCAACCAGCACTTGTGGCTGTGGAACGAGTTTCTCAGCATAATTAAAATATAATTGTAACATAAAGTACAGTCTCGATGTCTAAACGTCGGGACTTTTTTTATTTTTACAGGCTTTGTCAGCCAAACGCTTAGCGCAATACCAAATGAATTACAGAGAAAACATCAGACTGGCATTAGAATCCATCAAGGGCAATCGCTTGCGCACCATGCTTACCGCATTGATTATTGCAATAGGCTTAATGGCTTTGGTTGGTATTTTAACCACGCTTGATGCCGTAAAGAAAAGTATGACCGATGCCTTTAGCAGTATGGGCGCTAACTCTTTTACGATTAGAAACCGTGGTACCGGAATTAGAATCGGTAACGGAAAAAGGCCTAAACCTTTCAAATCTATTCGTTACGAGGACGCTGTTAAATTCAAGGATAGTTTAAATGCTCCAGCTACAGTTGCCGTTAGTGTTTTTGCCAGCGGTGGTTCTACTGTAAAATATGGCACGTTAAAAACCAATCCTAATATAAACGTACAGGGAATTGATGAAAACGGATTGGCTTCTCAAGGCTTAAGTCTATCAGAGGGGAGAAATTTTGGCCTTTCAGAGGTTTCTATGGGAAGTAATGTTTGTATTGTTGGAGGAGAGGTGGTAGAAAGACTTTTTAAGGATTCTGATCCTATGGATAAGTTAATTAACGTAGGGAACAATCGTTTTAAAATTGTTGGTGTTTTAGCAAAAAAAGGGTCAAGCATGGGCTTCAGTGGTGATAGAGCGGTGTATGTGCCCTTGTTAAAAGCTAAACAAATTAATGCCAACGCGAACCCTTCCTATACCATTACGGTTATGGTACCCGATAATAATGACCAAGAAAATGTGATTGGAGAATCTACTGCACTTTTCAGAAATATCCGTAAGGTTAAGATTGGAGAAGGAAATAATTTTGAAATCACCAAAAGTGATGCTATTGCACAAACATTATTTGAAAATCTGGCATTCGTAGCAATTGGTGGTGTATCTATTGGGATTATTACTTTGCTTGGTGCATCGATCGGATTAATGAATATCATGCTGGTAAGTGTAACTGAGCGTACCAGAGAAATAGGAATAAGGAAAGCTATTGGGGCTAATCCACAAGTTATTCGCCGTCAATTCTTAATTGAAGCGGTGGTAATTTGTTTGATGGGTGGTGTTTTAGGAATATTTTTAGGAATTGTACTTGGCAATATCATTTCGCTCGCTATGGGTGGAGCATTCATTATTCCATGGTTTTTTATTATTGGTGGTTTCGCTTTGTGTGTTTTGGTAGGTATTATTTCTGGGTATTATCCTGCTAAGAAAGCATCGAAGTTAGATCCTGTTGAAGCATTGAGGTACGAGTAGCCACCAAGTTTCAAAGGGGCAACTACTTGTTTATTAAAAATTCAATTTCTTAAATTGAATTCGATTTCATCACCCTTACGGCTCCACTTTAAGGATTGGATGTTAAATTAACACATTATTCAACTGATGCTGACTAAGTAAACGTTGCATTAAAGGCGTTGTTAAGCTATCCTCGAGCGCTGCTGCATGTTTAAGGTGATGCATGTCGCTTCCAATGAAATCAACTAAATGATTTTCGACCATTTCTTCTGCAACTTTCTTAGCTCCTGAGCCGTAATAACCTGTCAAAGCGATGGAATTCATCTGCAATAAGCAACCCGTTTCTCTAATTTGATGGTAACTTTCAAAGCTTCCGTAATAATAAGGGTATCGCTCAGGGTGAGCCAAAACAGGCTTATAACCTGCATCCTGCATCAATTTAATAATATCGTAAAGGTTTTGAGGGGCATTGATATACGATAACTCAAAAAGCAAATAATTGCTTCCGAAACTAAGTATCTCTTTTTGCCTGACTTTTTTTTCTAAAGTTTCATCAAGATAATATTCAGCTGAGGCCTCAACCTCTAAATCCAATTGAATTTCTTCTAAACCTTTCCTTAACACATCTAGTCCACGATTAATCGTATCTGGTGTATTACGAAAATAATCGGCCATGATGTGCGGTGTGGCAATTAGTTTTTTAAAACCCAAGGCTTTAAATTTTTTGGCTAAGGCGATAGAATCATTTATAGTTTGTGCACCATCATCAATCCCTGGAATGATATGTGAGTGCATATCTGTTCCAATGTTCGAGAAATTAAATTCGGGCACTATTTTTTTCTTCCTAAATAATCCGAACATAAAGATGGGTCATGGCATTTAACTTAATGCTGTAGGCAAATTTGATGCCTCAGCTGATGCAGCTAATTTAGAAGAATAGATTTTATTGAGCAAATTATTTAGGTCCTCGCCCAAATCAAACTGCAAATCTTCGTGCAACTTTTTATACTTATTGATGGTAACAGCAACTGTTTTGATGTAAAAGGACGAAAACAAAATCATATAATCCCGATAACCAAAAATAGATTTTCGAAAATCGAAAGGAACAATATTTAATATAAAAAGCTTTAATTCTACCTCCCCAACAGGATCTTTAGTAACCTTATAAAAATGGTTAACCGATGTGATCATCTTCCTCACCTTTACCAAAGCTTCTTTAGCATTTAGCTTTTTGAGTTCGGCAATTTGTTCAGTCACATCTGCTTTAATTTTTTCCTTCCGATCTTCCAGATCCAGTTCACTTTCTAAAAGTTTGTAATGAAGATGTTCTGTAAGCACTTTATCTTTGGCAATCAAACGCAACAAAAGCTTATCCTTTTCTTTGATAGGCAAATCGGTAATGGCGCTTTTAAGATCTTTGTGCTCCGATAATTTCATTTAGAAAGGGTTAGCCTTGATGTATTTTTCCCACTCCCATGCCGAGCGCATCATTTCATTAATATCAAGATTTGCTTTCCAGCCCAATTCAGTGTTTGATTTCTGAACATCCCCAAAAATTTGAACAATATCGCCAGTTCTCCTTGGTCCAATTTTATAATCGAGCCTTTCTCCGGTTACGTTTTCAAATGCTGAAATAATTTCCAACACTGAAGAGCCTTTCCCTGTCCCGATATTGAAAACTTCATAATTTGAACTTGCTTTCCCGTCTTCGAGGCGTTGGATAGCGGCAACATGTGCTTTGGCTAAATCTACTACATGAATATAATCGCGGATAGCCGAACCATCAGGTGTTTCATAATCATTACCATAAACCGTAATAGGACCACGTTTACCAATTGCAGATTGAGTAATGAAAGGAACAAGATTTGCCGGCACACCATTTGGCAATTCTCCAATTAATGCAGTTTCATGTGCGCCAACTGGGTTGAAATAACGCAAAGCGATAACATTCAAATCTGGTGTAACCGCAGCCGTTTCGGCTAAAATTTCTTCAGCAATTTGTTTAGTATTTCCGTAAGGTGATTCTGCTTTTTTAACTGGAGCAGCTTCTGTTACAGGCAAACTATCTGGCTGACCATAAACTGTACAAGAAGACGAGAATACAAAATCAATCTTTTTGTTAAACGAAGTTAATAGATTGATTAACCCATAAAAGTTGTTTTTATAATATTTCAAAGGTTTCTCAACCGATTCGCCAACTGCTTTTGAAGCTGCGAAATGAATAATCCCTGTTATATCAGTATTATTTTCGGCAAATTCCTGCACTGATTTATCATCCTGAAGATCCAATTCAACAAAATCAAACCACTTGCCAGTAATGGCATGCAATTGAGTTAAAATTTTGATGTGAGAATTCGAAAGATTATCGACTATGATAACTTCGTAACCTGCATTATGCAATTCAACAACGGTATGTGAACCAATGTATCCAGTTCCACCGGTAACTAATATTTTTGACATCTTAACGGTTAAATGTGGTAAAATCCTTATGATCGATTTTCGCTAAAGCCTCTTGCGGTAGCGATTTGAAATACTCGTATGTAATTTTCAGCCCTTCTGCACGTCCCACTTTTGGTTCCCACCCCAAAATCTCTCTTGCCTTGGTAATATCAGGTCTTCTCTGTTTAGGATCATCCTGAGGCAATTCTTTATAAACAATTTTTTGAGATGTTCCTGTTAGCTTGATAATTTCCTCACAAAATTGCTTGATGGTTATTTCATCAGGATTACCAATGTTAACCGGTTGAGCATAATCGCTCATTAACAAACGGTAAATTCCTTCGATTAAATCATCAACATAACAAAATGATCGGGTTTGACTTCCATCTCCAAAAACTGTTAAATCTTCACCGCGTAAGGCCTGACCAATAAAAGCAGGCAAAACACGTCCATCATTCAATCGCATTCTTGGCCCATAAGTGTTGAAAATTCGCACAATTCTGGTTTCTACACCATGAAAAGTATGGTAAGCCATGGTGATGGCTTCCTGGAAACGTTTCGCCTCATCGTAAACACCACGAGGGCCAACTGGATTCACATTGCCCCAATACTCTTCGGGTTGCGGATTAACATTTGGATCGCCATAAACTTCTGAGGTGGAGGCAATAAGCATTCTCGCACTTTTATTTCTGGCCAAACCCAATAGGTTGTGTGTTCCCAATGAACCCACTTTCAAAGTTTGGATAGGAATTTTTAGATAATCAATAGGGCTTGCAGGTGAAGCAAAATGTAATATATAATCTAGCTTACCTGGGATGTGAACGAATTTGGAAACATCGTGATTGTAGAATTCAAAAGTCTCCAATTTAAAAAGATGCTCAATTGTAATAATAGCCAAGATCGATCATTTTTTGTAAATCGTACAAATTACGACCGTCAAAAACCACTTTATTTTTTAGTGCAGCCTCAATTTTATCAAAATCAGGATTTCTGAACACAGACCATTCTGTAGCAATAAGCAATGCATCAGCATTTTCTAAAGCTTCATATTGATTTTTGGCATAATTAACTTTATCACCAATGGTGTTTTTAACATTATTCATTGCCTCAGGATCAAAAACAGTAACCGTAGCACCATTCTTTAGTAAAGCATCAATAATATATAAAGCCGGGGCCTCACGAATATCATCAGTTTCCGGTTTAAAAGCCAATCCCCAAAGTGCGAAATGTTTGCCCTTAATATCGTTTTTATAATATTTCAATAACTTGTCGACCAGAATTATTTTTTGACGTTCGTTCACTTCCATTACCGATTTCAAAATCTGGAAATCATAGGCATAATCATCAGATGATCTGACCAACGCCTGAACATCCTTTGGGAAACATGAACCACCATAGCCTACGCCAGGGAAAAGAAAACGTTTACCAATACGGTCATCAGAACCAATACCCTTTCTAACTGCATCAACATCAGCACCAACCAGTTCGCAAAGATTCGCAATTTCATTCATGAAAGTGATTTTGGTTGCCAGAAAAGAATTTGCAGCATACTTTGTCAGTTCAGAAGAACGCTCATCCATAAACAAAATTGGATTTCCCTGACGAACATATGGGCCGTAAAGCTCGGCCATTAATTTTTTAGCTTTTTCACTTTTTGTGCCTAAAACCACCCGATCAGGTTTCATGAAATCATCAACAGCCACACCCTCCCTTAAAAATTCCGGGTTTGAAACCACATCTACTTCAATTGATGTGTTTTCCGTAAATACCGCTTTCACTTTGTCTGCAGTACCAACCGGCACTGTAGATTTATTAACAATCACTTTATATTCGGTAATTAACTTTGATACATCTTTAGCAGCGCCTAAAATGTAAGATAAATCTGCCGCTCCGTCTCCTCCTGGAGGCGTTGGCAAAGCCATAAAAATGATTTGAGCGTCTTTGATGGCATCAGCAAGGATTGTGGTAAAGGTCAACCGGCCCTGCTCAATGTTTCTATGAAATAATAAATCTAGTCCAGGCTCATAAATGGGCACTTCGCCATTCTGCATTTTCTGTACCTTACGCTCATCAATGTCTACACATATTACATCGTTTCCTGTTTCTGCTAAACATGTCCCGGTCACTAATCCTACATATCCGGTACCAATAACGGCTATCTTCATATATTTTTAAGCTTTTTAAATATATTCGTTTTATCTTGGGCACGAAGATAGGAATTTACAACAATGCTTTTGCTTTACATATTAGGAATTAGGATTTACAATTTAATTATTTTAATTTTTTCGCTATTTAATAACAAGGCGAAATTATTTGTTAATGGCCGAAAAAACCTATTCAATAACATCAAAAATCAGATTAACTCCAGAGAAAAACACATTTGGTTTCACTTTGCTTCTCTTGGAGAATTTGAACAGGGCCGACCTGTATTAGAGAAAATAAAAACACTTTATCCAACTAAGAAAATTGTTGTCACTTTTTTTTCTCCTTCGGGATACGAAATCAGAAAAAATTATGCTTTAGCTGATGTTTTTTATCTTCCCATCGACAGCGCAAAAAATGCAAAGCAATTTGTGGAGCTTATTAACCCGGAAATGGCCATTTTTACGAAATATGAATTCTGGCATTTTTATTTCTGGGAGTTGAAATCACGTAAAATCCCTTTATATGTTATCTCCGGCATTTTCAGACCAAGTCAGGCTTTCTTCAAATGGTATGGTGGTTTTTACCGTAACATTCTGAAATCGGTTTCTCACTTTTTCGTTCAGAATGAGGAAAGCAAAGCTTTTTTGAATGCTATCGGATTAAACAATGTGATAATTAGTGGAGATACCCGTTTTGACCGGGTTTATGAAAATGCGCAATCTCCACGAAGTTTGAAAGAAATTAAATGTTTTATTGGTGATTCTCCCGTTAAAAATATCCAAATTGGAAATTTATCATTGCGCCTCATGAAATCCACGAAAGCCATATCGAAAATATCGAAAAAGAATTTCCAGTTAGTTTGCGGCTTTCCGCTTTCAAATCACAATTAACAACTGGCAATTCTCAAATCTTAATTATAGATAATATCGGCATGCTTTCTTCACTATATCAATATGGAAAAGTAGCTTATATTGGAGGTGGCTTTGGTGCTGGAATACACAACACCTTAGAAGCTGCAGCTTTTGGTCTGCCAGTAATTTTTGGCCCAAAATATGATAAATTTCAGGAAGCAAAAGATTTGATTGCCATAGGTGCTGCGAAAAGTATTTCTTCAGCAGTCGAATTAATTAATGCCTTTCAGGTTTTATCTGAAAATGAAAAAGCATCAGCTGCAGCAAAACAATATGTGGAGGATAAAAAAGGTGCTACAGATCAGATTATTGCAATAATTACAAAATCAAATCAGCTTTAACCACATCATCAACAACACCCGAAATTTCCTGATCAATAGAAACGGTAAAAACATCATCTTCATCAGCTTGCGGTTCTTCCAAAGTATTAAACTGGCTTTCCAGTAAACTCGTTGGCATGTATTGATGTGACCTTTTTGAAATACGGCTATAGATCAGGTCATAACTTCCTTTCAGGTAAATAAATCTCATGGAAGGATTCTCAGTTCTAAGAATATCACGATATTTTTTCTTGAGTGCAGAACAAGCAATAATGCAAGTGGTTCCGTGTGCAGCATGATCGTGGCCAACTTTGGCGATTAGGTTTAGCCAATCCGATCGATCTTCATCGGTAAGCGGAATACCAGCAGCCATTTTATCTACATTTCGTTGAGCATGCAGGTTATCCCCATCAATAAATTCGGCATTGAGCTTTGGAGCCAGGGCTTTACCAATAACCGTTTTGCCACTTCCTGAAACACCCATTAAAACGATAAATCTAGCCATATCGAAAATTATTTAATCATTCCAGCCAAAGCCTCGATAAATACAGGACTATCATTCAAACTCTCCACCAGCTGAACATGCTCGCCACCCAATGCTCTAAATTCTTCGTGATATTCAACCGTGATCTCATAAAGTGTTTCCAAGCAATCGGCTACAAAGGCAGGACTAAAAACCAATAGTCGTTTTTTCCCTTCTGCTGCCAGTTTCTTTAAAACATCTGTAGTGTATGGCTGAACCCAAGGTTCTTTTCCTAAGCGAGACTGAAAACAAACTGTATATTTATCTTTGGCAAGATTTAATTCGGCTGCGATTAATCTTGCGGTATCATGTCCTTGGGCAGAATAGCAAAATTTATTGGTATCATTCAAGGTTTGGCAACAGTCGGCATTTTTTAAACAATAACTGCCCGTATGATCGCATTTTAGCAACTGTCTTTCTGGCAAACCATGAAAACTGAACAATACATGATCATAACTTTCCACCTGATGCTTACGAGCATTTTCAGCAAAAACTTTGATCATTAATTCATTATCGTGAAACGAATTAACGAATGATATTGGCGGAACAGTTTGCCATTTACTTACTAATTCCATCACTAATTGCATTACAGATCCGGAACTGGCTGATGCATATTGCGGAAACATCGGGATTACCTGAATGCTTTCTACTAAACCAGCTTTTAAGTTTGCTAAAGCTGAAGCAATCGATGGACTTTGATAGCGCATGGCCAATTCCACATGATAGTCATCTCCTAACCTTTCTTGCAGCATTTTAGCTTGCAAACGGCTATAGTACAAAAGTGGGGAACCGTTCTCATTCCATATTTCTTTATATAGTTTGGCGGTTTTTGGGCTTCGGAACGGAACAATAATTCCTTTTACCAATAAGGTCCTGTTTAGTTTAGGAATATCAATTACCCTTTCATCCATCAAAAATTGATCGAGATATTTTCTAACATCTGCAGTTTGCGGACTATCAGGAGTTCCTAAATTAACCAGTAAAATTCCCTTCTTGCTCATTTGAATATAAGAATATGTTTTGTGCCGCAAATATCGCGTTTTTATTGTTTTTTACCTATCTCAAAAATATGATCGCAGACATTTTTTAGTCAAATTCTAATCAGTTTTATTTAATTAACCATGATTAGATTTTGTTTTATACAGTTGCCACCAAGGCATGCCTGGTTTTTGGTGATGTTCTAAATGATAGCCAAAAAAATAGCAGGTAATGAAAGCTACAAAATGATTTTTCTTTAAGGTTGAGGCATGATATTCGTTATTATGCTCACCCTTATGCGGCAAATATGTTCCAAAATAGAAAAGCTGAAAAGTACTTAGCAGCGATGGCAATACCCAGAAAAGCAAAAGATTTTCTTCATCAACCCAAATGTTAAGTACATTATAAGCGATGGCCATAATCACCAGCTGGATAATGGTTACGTAATTCATCATAAAACGGAAATACCATTTCCAAAAGCCGTGTGGTGCAAAATCAGGATCTTCCTCTGTATGCACATGGCTGTGGTGTTGATGATGTTTAGTGTATAAGCGATTGTAAAAGAAACCTGCGTAAAGAAAAACAGCAAGGTAACCGAAAAAATTATTGATGTTTTTATTTGGGGAAATTGTTCCATGCATGGCATCATGTGCAGTAATAAACAGCCCTGTGAATAGATGCATCTGTACCAAAATCATCAGGTAAACCAGTGGATTAGCCCATTCAAAATCCCATCTTAACAAGAAAAACAAGGAAACAAACCAGCAAACTATTACGCTTATAGCAACCAAAACTCCGGAAAATGAGTTGACATTTTTCAATTTACGTATTAATCTTTTTTAAGTATTCGATTAAACAGCTTAAACCGAAAATTGATTTAAGAAAATGTATTTAGTATTTCTCCAGTTCGGCCTTAACCTTTTCCATCAACCACATTGGTGTCGAGGTAGCGCCACAAATACCCACTTTGTCATTTTCTTGAAACCAGTTCTGATTCAACTCTTCCACATTAGAAATGAAGTAAGAATGATCATTGTACTTTTTGCACACATCATAAAGCACCTTTCCGTTGGATGATTTCTTACCGGAAACAAAAATAATTTTATCGTAATGACTTACAAAGTTTTCCAGCTCTTCGTAACGATTTGAAACCTGCCTGCAAATGGTATCATTGGCCTTCACTTCATAGCCACGAGATAGCAGTTGATCTTTTATGTGATAAAATTTATCTACACTTTTAGTGGTTTGGCTGTATAGGGTAAATTTTGAAGGTAATTCAACACCATCCAGCTCAGCCAAATCCTGGAAAACTATTGCTTTTCCATCCGTTTGACCTTGTAAACCAATCACTTCTGCGTGGCCATGTTTACCAAAAATTAAAATTTGCTCCTCATCATCATGAGAATTTTTTATTCTGTTTTGGAGTTTCAGCACAACCGGGCAAGAGGCATCAATAAGGGTAAGATTATTTTCCAACGCCAATTTATAGGTTGATGGTGCCTCACCGTGCGCCCTGATTAAAACCTTTTCGTTTTTCAGATCTTTCAACACATCATGATCGATGATTTTTAAACCACGATTGGTTAAACGTTGAACTTCTTCGTCGTTATGAACAATATCGCCAAGACAGTATAAATAACCCTCGTTATCTAGAATATCTTCTGCCATCTCAATCGCGTAGACAACGCCGAAGCAAAAGCCCGATGATTTATCGATGTTGACTTGTAAGTTATAACTCATTGCTTTGCAAAATTAAGCAAAAATATTTGTTCCTGTTGTCATGTACAAGACAACAAAAAAGATTAACTGTGAGGCAAACATGGCAACACCTATATATTTCTGCTGCTTTAAACCCAATGCATAGTAAAATTTTAACAAAATTACGGAGACAATAAACCAGGCTACAAAATTTTGCCCAGGTACTTCGTGCCAATCCCATTGCCAGTAGTCAAACTTCATGGCAACTGGTTCTAAAAAGTAATCGAAAATAATCAATGCTATTGCACCCAACAACGAGGCAACTATGCTGTTTCTAATTTTAAAACTTTTCATCATCTGGCCCACACTAAAAATAAGAATTACCCAGTTAACACCCATTAGTAAAGGAACGGCAGCAATTTTGTAGCCCAATGTATCCCCATAATAATAGCTGCCAAATATTTTCCCGGTATGAACGCCTAGCACCTCTACCAGATAGCCACAAAGAAAAACCCCAGAAACAAAAAGCAATAAACGCTTAACATTTGCATTGTAAGAGAAAACAATGATGGCAAACATCAATAATAAATGAAAAGGAACTAACTTGATAAAATAAGGTTGCGAAACCGGAATTAGGAAACCCATTAAACCAACTAAATGGAAAATGATGATTACAGCAACTGCAATTTTTTTAACTTTTAAATCGCTTTGATCGTTCTGCCCTTCCATGTACCTTTTTTAAATATGTGTTTTTGTATTGATATGAATGAAATAACTAAGAAGAATAACATCTGTAAAGGATGTAAAATCAAATTTATTAAAACATTTTGTCCTGATAAATAAGAGATCATCATTCTGCTTAACACTATTAATGTAATCGGTAGTACAAGTAAGTCAGCATTAAAGTTTAAGATTAAAATTACTGGCCCCACAATTACCAAAAGCAGGTAAAATAGCAATATTAAAATGTTATTACCAAAACCTGCAAGTAAATTTTTACTAAAGCCATTCAGGCTTTCAGTCATACTTTTATACATCCTGCAATAAATCAGGCTATTGCCTAAAAGGGCTTCGGCATTATATTCTTTATGTTTAACCAATTTAATGATTTCAACATCTTCTACAACTTGATATTTTACCTGCTCATGCCATTGATTTTCACGGTATTTCTTTGCATTGAAGAACATGCACTGCCCACTTGCCGCAGCGAAAGCCGGATTTTTAGCATATCTTACCAATCGTAAAGGGAGCAAATTCAATAAGATAAAATGCATCAGCGGAACCGTTAACTTTTCTCCAATACTAATCATTACCTGATTGGTAAAAACGCTCAGTAAAGCCAAACCTCCTATTTCTGTTCTATCAATCAAGCTATTAATCAATCCTTTTTTTATTGATTCATCAGCATCTACAAACAGAAAATATTTCCCGTCGGCTAATGCAGCCAGTTGATGACAAGCATAGTTTTTCCCAAGCCAATCTGCAGGAAGTGGTTTACCTTTTACAACCCGGAATTTTTGATTATCCTTAGAAAACTGCGCAACCAAATCATATGTATTATCTGTACTGTCATCATCCAGAACAATAACCTCATAGTTGGAATAGTCATGATTTTTAATAGATTCGAGCAAGTAAATTATATTTTCTTCCTCGTTTCGGGCGGGGATTAGAATGGAAACTTTATCCTGATAATGCTTAACCGTTCTGGGGAGTTTCGGGTTAGAAAGAAAGTTAAATACAGTTACTGAAAACCTGATTACCAGAAATATCAAAATCGCGTAAATAAATATCGTCATTCAGTAATTTGTGTTTGTTTAACAAGCGACTGATCATAATGTTTATTGTAAGCACTTTTTAACAATTGTAAACTTACATATTCTTCGTTTTCCCAATTTTGTAGATAGGTGTTGGCAGATGGTTTACGCTTTGCAAAGTAATCAACAAAGGTTGCGGCAAAAATGATATTTATCTTTTTTTGACTGGCATTAATCATCTGCATTACTCCCTTTTCAAAAACTACAGATTTGGTATGATTGGAGTGCAATTTGCCCTGAGGGAAAACCAAAACCAAATTATTCGGGTCATTCAATAGTTCACCGGCGTAATTTAAGGTATCCATCACATCCTTGCCTTTTTTTTCTGGAGCAAAGGCGCCCAAATATTTCAAAAACCCAACTTTTTTGTAATTATCTGAATTAACTAAAACGTGAAATTGTTTTTTGAATAGTTTTTTATTGATGTAGAAAATAAAAAAACCATCCCACCAACTGAAGTGATTAGCCAACAGCAAAACCGACGCATCATTTTTATGTTCTGCCTGATCATAATTAAAAGCAGAAAAATCTTTTTTGATGATAAATTCAATGTACCAGGAAAAAAAATTAAAGATGAAAGTATTTTTTCGGGGATGATACATGCATGAAAGTTGCAAAAAATTGGGCTTAATTGCAAATTCAAATGGTGGAAGTACTGCTTTTTAACAAGAAATAATAATTTAATAACGCTTTAACTCAAATAGACCCGATCTTCTTCTCCTTCTACATCCATTACCACATCAACATGTTCTTTTAATATCGTAGCCAATTCAAGCCCCACAAAATCTGTAGCAATAGGGAAAATTTTATGGCTTCTGTCAACCAAAACAACCGTACGGATTTTTTTATGTGGTGTATTTAAGAAAACACCCAGGCCATAAGCAAGTGTTTTTCCGCTATTAAGCACATCATCAACAATGATAATCACTTTATTTTTCCAGTGGCTTTCATCTAAATCTGTCTTGGCTACGAGCTTGCTACTCTCCTTCTGAAGATCGATGCGTAAAAGCGTGAGTTTAAAATCAGATATTTTTTTCAATACCTTTTCTAAACGAACTGCTAATTTATAACCACGATCCCAAATTCCGGCAAGTACAATTTCTTTCTCGTTCAAATTATCTTCCAAAATTTGATACGCAATACGATCTATTTTCTGCTGAATTTGTTTCTTATTAAGAATAAGGAGTTGTGATGCCATTGTATAAAAAGGTTGAATACAAAAAGAACGATTTTAAGGATGAAATTCAAACTATTTGAAAAATAATTTCGATTACTTGCAACGTTTTGACTTGTGCTGCGTCTAATCAATAACCAAAAACAAAAACCATGAAATTATTCATCAAATCAACCGCCTTCTTATTCATAGTTGCAGGTTGTTATATCGCGAAAGCTCAGGAATCGAAAAATTATGCTGTAAAAAACTTCAATAGTATTGGGGTAAGTAGCGGAATAGATTTGTATTTAACTCAAGGAGGTAGTGAAGCGGTAACGATAAAATCAGATGAAAAAACGCTTGAAGATATTGTTGTTGAGCAAAAAGGCAGCAACATCAATATAAAATTTAAAGATGGCATTAGCTGGAGCGGCATGTTGAAAAACCGAAGCATTAAAGCTTATGTAAATTACAAAACACTTACTGCATTAGCGGCTTCCGGAGGTTCTGATGTTTTTACTCAGAATCAACTAAAAACAGATAAACTGGCCATCCGTTCTTCAGGAGGATCAGACTTAAAGCTAAATGTAGTTTGTAATGACATTACCATCCAATCGAGCGGTGGAAGTGATATTGATTTAAAAGGCAAAGCAGAAAATATGACCATTCAATCAAGTGGCGGAAGTGATATTGATGCTTATGAATTTGTTACCGATTATGCGAAGGTGCAAGCTTCAGGTGGATCTGACGTGAGCATTTACGTGAATAAAGGCTTGGAAGCCTCAGCAAGTGGCGGTGGAGATGTGAGTTATAAAGGAAATGCTTCGCTTAAGAAAACATCTACCTCAAAAAGTGGCGATGTACACCACGTAAATTAAGAACTTTAGTTTAGTTAATGATAAAATCAGCTGCTTTGTGGATGCAAAGCAGCTTTTTTTTTATGGGATTCCACTGATATGATATCACCCAGCTTTGGCCTTTAGCTTTTAGCTTTATAAGGATAATAGATAAAATTAGCGCCTTCAGGAACAACGACAAATACACACATAAAATCTTCCGGCCTTTTATAAGCTTTTAAAAAGGGTTCCTTTTTCTCTTTGTTTATAATTCCCTTCTCCACAAACTCTTCCAATGTGGAGGCCTGAATCGTCCAGTCGGTATTTAGTTCTTCTTTATTGAGAATTAATTCTCCAATATTTACAGTATGCTGGTGCGCAATAAAAATAGGATGAGCGGATATTCCCTCCACCATAATTTCAATCGCCACTTCTTTTATTGCATCAGCATAAAATGCTAAATCCTTTTCTAAACTCACTAAAGGACTTTCTTGTTTTTTTTGCGGTTGTCCGCTATCTTCTGGCGTAGCGCCTAATAATTCTTCTCTATCCATATTATTGAATTATTGAATTTTGAGTGATTGAGTGAATGAATGTTTACAGGCGTTTGCCATAATCTATCATTCACTTATTCAAAATTCAATCATTGTATTATTTCAATCTTAACAAAACCACGTTTTCTACATGCTGCGTATGCGGAAACATATCAACTGGTTTAATGCGGGCAACATCATATTTTGCAGCCAACATTTCTAAATCTCTTGCCTGCGTTGCTGCATTACAGCTTACGTAAACAATTTTTTCTGCCTCCATTTCCAGCAAACGCTGAACAACATCAGCATGCATTCCTGCTCTTGGCGGATCTGTAATCACAACATCAGGCTTACCATGAGCTAAAATAAATTCTGCTGTTAGAATATCTTTCATATCGCCTGCATAGAAAATGGTATTGTCAATTCCATTTAACTCGGAATTGAATTTTGCATCTTCAATGGCTGTTGGAACATATTCTACACCCACCACTTGTTTTACATTTTTGGCCACGAAATTTGCAATGGTGCCTGCTCCGGTGTATAAATCATAAACCAGTTCATCTCCTTTAAAATCAGCAAAATCTCGTGTAATTTTATACAATTCGAAAGCTTGTTCAGAATTGGTCTGGTAAAAAGATTTTACCCCAATTTTAAACTTGATGCCATCCATTTCTTCAAAAATATGATCGCGACCCGCAAATACATTTACTTCCTGATCAAAAATAGTATCGTTTTTCTTTTGGTTAACGATATACAGCAGTGAGGTAATCTGCGGAAATTCAGACTTCAAGAAATTCATCAAACCATCAATCTGATGTTGTTCAGGATAGGCAAAAACCACTGCTACCATTACCTCTCCAGTACTTGAAGTGCGGATAATCAGGTTACGCAAAACACCTTCGTGATTACGCAAATCGTAAAACGACAAATCATTTTCTATAGCATACTTTCGTACCGCATTTCTGATGGAATTAGAAGGTTCAGCTTGCAAATAACAATGCTCGATATCAAGAATCTTATCGAAACGCAACGGAACGTGAAAGCCTAATGCATTCATATCAAAATCCTCATCGCGTTCTATATCTGTTCTATCTAACCAGCGTTTGTTGGAAAAAGTAAATTCTAATTTATTTCTGTAATACCTATCTTTTACGGAGCCTAAAATTGGCTCGGTGTTGCTTGTATCAACTTTACCAAGGCGCTGTAAAGCTGCCTCCACGTTTTTTTGCTTAAATTTTAATTGAGAATCATAGCCCATGTGCTGCCATTTACAACCTCCACAAGTTCCGAAATGAGAACAGAAAGGATCAGTGCGCAAATCAGATTTTTCATGCAGCTGATCAATAATCGCCTCTGCGAAATTCTTTTTCTTTTTGGTTAACCGAACATCAGCAACATCACCTGGAACGGCTTTGTCGACAAAAATTACCAATTCATCAGCCTTTCCAACACCTTTTCCTTCTTCAGCAATATCAATTATCTGTACGTTCGGAATAATCGTAACCGTACCTGGTTTTCTTCTACTCATTATTTTGCAAAGATAAGGGTAAAAGCTGAAAGACTAAAGTGGAAAGCTAATGTCAGAATGAATACAAATAATTGCATTCGAGATCAACGCAACCGAAAAGATTAGGCATTACAATTTTATTCGAACACAATTAGTCGATAAAAAAATCAGATAACAGAACTTATTTTCCGAAAAATTTAAATGCAGTGCCCCAAAAGCCATCTAACCATTCAAATTTTAGGTCAAATTTTTCATCTACCTGTACAGAAAATTCTAATATTTCTTTGCTCATGATAAAAAACCTATCTATTTTAACAATAATACAAAATTCATACCGAAAACCAAAACGGTTCAAGTTATTTTTAAGTTAATTTTACATCAATTATTTAAAACTTAATTTATTTCCTATGGTTTATCATTCGATATATTGATTCACAATGCCATATTGATTCTCGCGATTATTTCGTAACTTAATATATCATTCACATAAAAATGGAGGTTCATCATGAACGTTATCCGTAAAATTGAACATTGGGGAGATGTTCATCATGCAAAATGGCTCGATTACTTACGCATTGTACTTGGGCTAATTATTTTTGGCAAAGGTATTTCATTCATTAGTGACACATCTGTCCTGCAAAATTTAATCACTCAAAACAATGTATTTGGCTTTTCGGGCATGATGATTAGTGTCGGAATCCATGTAGTTGCGTTTGCACATCTGGTGGGTGGTATTTTGATCACACTTGGTTTGGTTACCCGCTTTGCAGCTGTGATTCAAATTCCCATTCTGTTATTTGCTGTATTTTTCGTTAACCTCACATCTGGGTTTTCGGCACCAAATTCCGAGTTGTGGTTATCAGTTTTAGTACTTTTCCTGCTCATCATGTTTTGGGTGGTTGGCTCAGGTCCACTTTCTGTTGATGAGGGTTTGAAGCATAAAACGGGTAAACGCTACGCTTAAACAAGATTGAATTTTCTTAGTATCTTTCGCTTTTAATTCAAAATGAAAACGAGAATACTTTTTACACTGCTTTTTGCGGCATTGGGCAGTTACGCTCAAACCACTACTGATGAATATTTTAAACTAACGCGAAATGGTTTCAACGCAAAAAATGCTTATGAAACTACTGCATTTGTAGAAAAGTATTTTCGTGTTCCAGGAAATACAGGTTTCAATGCAAGCATTCATTATGTAGAAAGTATTTTGAAAAAGGCGGGGTTTGTTGAGCAGAAACAAAATGAATTGGAGTCGCCTTTAACTTATCGTATTGAAAAGCGACCGATGAAAAGCGACACTTGGGAACCTGTTGATGCGAATATTGATATCGTTGGCGAAGCAAGCCCTTTAATAACTTATAAAACCAATCGAAACATGATTCCGATCAACTGTGGTTCTACACCGATTGATGGAATTACTGCTGAAGTTGTTTTCTTAGCCAAAACAAGTGCCGAGGAGTTGGAAAAGCAAGACTTAAAAGGCAAAATTATCTTTTCAGAAAACCATCCTGCCAGGTTATTAGCCGCTGCAGTAAAAGCAGGTGCCGTTGGTGTTTTGGGTTACTCCATGCCAAAATATACCCAGCCAGAAGTTCATCAAACTTCGATTCAATTTGGAAGCATGAAAGCCAATAGCGAGGTTTGGACATTACTTTTATCTTATGCGGCTAAAGAAAAACTTAAATCCGCTTGCTTAAAAGGCTCAACCAAATTGAAAGTTAATATTCAAACCAAAATTTATCCCTCGGAAGAACTAACCATTGTAGCCAACGTTAAGGGCAGTGTAAAACCCGATGAACGTTTTGTTTTCAGCGCCCACATACAAGAGCCCGGCACTAATGATAATGCCAGTGGTGTGGGTACGTTAGCGGAAATGGCTAGGCTTACCGCAGAACTTTATAAAGCAAAGAAGATCGCTCCTCAACGTACGCTTACTTTTTTATGGGGCGACGAAATAGTATCGACGCGAAGGTATATTGTTGAAGATACGCTACGTGCTAAAGGCATTTTGTGGGGAATGAGTTTAGATATGGTGGGAGAAGATACTGAGAAAACCGGCGGCTCATTTTTGATTGAAAAAATGCCCGATCCATCTGCCATCTGGACTAGAGGCAGTGATAAACATACAGAATGGGGTGCTGGAAATGTGAGCGAAAAGGATCTCTTTCCTCATTATTTTAATGATTTTATTTTTGATATCTGCAAAGCACAGGGCAAGTTTGCCAATTGGACGGTTAACTTTAATCCGTTCGAAGGGGGCAGTGACCATACACCCTTTTTGCAAAACAAAATTCCTGGCTTACTGATGTGGCATTTTACTGATGTATTTTATCACACGGATAATGACCGAATTGATAAAGTATCTCCAACAGAAATGAAAAATGTAGGAATTAGTGGGTTAACTGCCGCCTATACATTAATTTCCGCAAATGAAAATACGGCGACAACAACCATTTCTCAAGTTAAAACAGATGGCTTGACTCGCCTAAAAACCGAGTTTGAATTGAGCAAAAAAGCAATTGCAGCAGGTAAATCAGCAGCTGAAGAAAAACACATTCTGGAAGTTTGGAGTAAATGGTATATCGATGCATTGGCAACAATTAACAAAATGCCAGTTAAAGCGGAAACTACTCGTGTAGGTTCTGCAATAAAGTTTGCTACCAATGAAATTGAGAAACAAACAAAATTGTATTTGGAGGCGTTGAAGTAAATTGATGCCTAAACAAAAAGCCATAATTATCGGTGCTGGAATTGCTGGAATTTCTGCCGCAATTAGATTTGCTGTGAAAGGTTTTGATGTAGAAATTTTCGAAGCAAATACTTATGCTGGTGGTAAACTTGCTGAAATAAATCTGCAGGGCTTCAGGTTTGATGCTGGCCCAAGCTTATTTACCATGCCTCACTATATTGATGAGCTCTTTCAATTGGCCAATAAAAATCCAAAAGATTATTTTGAATATGAAAAGCTGGATGAGGTTTGCAGGTATTTTTATGAAGACGGATTGAAGCTAACAGCTCATAGTGACGTTGATCAATTTGCAAAAGATATTGAACAAAAAACGAATTCGAGCGCAAAAGAAGTGCATCAGTTTCTTAAAAAAAGCGAGACAATTTACGAGGTAACAAATAAAGTCTTTCTGCAAAGATCACTTCATAAAATTAAAAGTTACTTACATTGGGACACCGTTAAATCTGTTTTTCGCTTCGCCCAAATTGATGCTTTTAGATCGCAGGCAAAAGCCAATACGACCTATTTCAAGGATGAAAGAATTGTTCAGCTGTTTAACCGATATGCCACCTACAATGGTTCCAATCCATATCAGGCACCTGCAACCTTAAATGTAATCCCACATTTTGAATATCATTTTGGTGCTTTTTTACCAAAAAAAGGTATGTATAGCATTACAACATCATTGGTAGAACTGGCAGAAGATTTAGGTGTTAAATTTCACTTCAATTCTAAGGTAGAAGAAATCATTTATAAGGTTGAAGGGAGCCAGAAAAACGTAGAAGGTATTAAATTTAAGAACCAGGTTCGCAAAGCAAATGTTGTAATTTCCAATTTGGATATTTGGTTTACTTACCGAAACCTTTTGAAAGACTTTAAGGCGCCAGAGAAACTGCTAAGTCAAGAAAGAAGCAGTTCAGCGTTAATTTTTTATTGGGGAATTAAAGGGATCAACCCTGAATTGGGCTTGCACAATATTTTTTTCTCGGAAGATTACAAAGCAGAGTTTGATGCCATTTGGAAAGATAAAACCATTTATCAAGATCCTACGGTTTATGTTAATATTACTTCAAAACACATTAAAACTGATGCACCAACAGATTGTGAAAACTGGTTTGTAATGATTAATGTACCAGCTAATAATGGCCAGGATTGGGATATATTGATTAATACTGTTAAACAAAATATCATCAAGAAACTGAGTAGAATATTAGAAGTGGACATTACAGAAAATATCGTCTGTGAAGAAATTCTTGATCCACGCAGCATTGAATTGAAAACAGGATCTTTTCAAGGATCACTTTATGGAAATAGTTCAAATAATCAGTTCGCTGCCTTTTTAAGGCACGCAAATTTCAGTTCTAAAATCAACGGACTATATTTTTGTGGAGGAAGTGTTCATCCGGGCGGCGGAATTCCCTTGGCATTACTTTCAGCAAAAATAATAGACCAAGACCTAAGCTAATTCAAATATTTTATCGCTTTATTGCTTCTTCCAGTTTCTCAGCATCTAAATCAAATGCATCAACAATTACTTTTGCCTTGGTATAAAAAGGATTTCGTTCTTCTAATTTAACCTTGATAAATTCTAATAATTGTTCATCATCCAAATCCTTAATCAAGGGACGTTTTTGGCGGTTGTGCAATCTTGAAACTAATGCAGCAGGCTCCATTTGAAGATAAACGGTTTGTCCATTTTCATTCATCCAATCCATATTATCGAAAAAGCAAGGCAAACCACCACCAGTAGCCACTACACAAGTTGACGGATAATCGAAGGTTTTAAGCATTTCACTTTCGTAATTTCTAAAACCATCTTCTCCATAAGCTTCAAAAAAATCAGCTATTGTTTTACCTGATTTATTTACAATTTCTGAATCCAAATCTATCACCGGACACTCCAAGCGATGTGCCAATTGCTTTGCTTTTGTACTCTTGCCGCAGCCCATGTATCCAATAAGAAAAACCTTCATAGTTTAAATTTAATCTCTTTTTATATTTATGCCAATTTCACTCTGGGATCAACGTAAGCATAAAGAATATCAACAAGGATATTAATCACGACGAAAACAAAAGCAATAAAAAGTATAGACCCCATTACCACTGGAAAGTCAGACATCTCCAAGGCGGTAACTGTTGTTCTTCCTAAACCATTATAGCCAAAGATATATTCTACAAAAAATGAACCTGCTAATAATGATGCAAACCAGCCAGAAATTGCCGTGATTACCGGGTTCATTGCATTTTTTAAAGCATGCTTGTAAATGATCGCATTTCGGCTTAGGCCTTTTGCCCTTGCGGTACGGATATAATCTTGAGCCAACACATCAAGCATTGCACTCCTGGTTAGTTGAACAATGATCGCCAATGGCCTTAATCCTAAAGTAATCATCGGTAACCAGAGGTTCCTTAAAGTTAAAATCTCTCCATTAAAGGGATCGTAAGAATACAAACTTCCACTCATTTTCAAACCAGTGACATCACTCCACAAAAAGCCAAACAACCAGGCAATAACAATACCCGCAAAAAATGAAGGTGCAGATATACCTAAAATGGCAAACGCATTTGCAGCTTTATCAATCCATGAATCTTTATAAACAGCAGAGAGTACGCCTAAAAATACACCAATGATTGTGGCGAATATCATTGCGGTAAGCGCTAAAATAAATGTATTCGGAACTGTTTCAGAAAGAATGGCCGTTACATCACGCTTAGTTTGGTAAGAACTACGTAAATAAGGCCATTTTAAAACCAGTGCTTTTTGATCAAAATTGATCAATTTAAAATAGTGGTATTTGGCTTGTGTTGCGCTATCTCGCTCTAAAATGCTAACCGGCGATAGATCATTTACATAAAGTACAAACTGCATTGGTTTAGATCTATCTAGTCCAAATTCTTTCCGAACTGCATCCAGCGATTGAACATCAGCTCTTTGCCCCATGGTCATTCTGGCCGGATCTCCAGGCAAAATATTGAATAACACAAAAACAACTAATACTACGCCAGCCATTACCAGCATACCGTAAAAGAGTTTTTTTATGGCGTATCCAATCATTATTTATCAAAATATTTTCTGCTGAGCTGATCAAAAGTAGGCACATTGTGAAAGTGCCATTTATTAACAACCACACCATTTTTCAACAACATGATACCTGGATTAGCCCTTACCATACTTTTTAACGGAACCGCATCGGCATAAAATACTTCTGAAAAAAGATTATTTTTTTTGACAAAAGCTTCTGCATCTTGAGCAGAATTGGAGGTTAACAAAACGGTACGAATATTGAATTGTTGTGTAACATTAATGGCTAAAGCATTCAATTTTCCAACCGCATCTTCATTAGTATTGTTCAAATCGTATGCTACAAAAACCAAACTATAATATGGATTTTCAATTAACTCTTTAGTATAATCCGTTCCAGAAGCATCCGTAATTTTTAAATCCTTAATTTTTGGTTCATAGCCTTTTTTAACCAAACGTTGTACTGGTTCGCCAACAATCTCCCAATTATTGTCTTTCCAGATTTCTGTTTTCAGATAAGCTTTGTCGCTCATGTCTTTCTCTTCCTTCGTTTTCTTATTCACAAGGTGATACATGATTTCATACTCATCCGGCTTTTCTCCTGGAGGGATAACCATTTG
>SEDB01000255.1 GCA_004210715.1 Pedobacter sp. | reverse complement strand
CCTCGAATGAGGATGGAGCAGGTAATTAAAAACCTTGATCAATGGGCAGCCGGTAAATGTGTAGGTAAGGCCTGTTGCTGTCAGAATAATTGTGGTGTGGCTAAAACATTAAAATAATGGAAGCTACGCTACTTCAAAAATACAATGTTGCAGCTCCTCGGTACACCAGCTATCCAACCGTACCATATTGGGATCATGAAAGCTTCTCAACTGCAAAATGGATTGAGATAGTATCGGAAACTCACGCCGCCAATGCAGATGAGGGCATAAGCCTTTATATTCATTTACCATATTGCGAAAGCTTGTGCACTTACTGTGGCTGCAATACCCGGATTACTAAAAACCATGCCGTTGAAGAACCCTATATCACAGCTTTACTAAAAGAGTGGGCAATGTATTGCGATATTTTGGGATCTAAGCCTAAAATTAAAGAACTTCATTTAGGAGGTGGAACACCTACATTTTTTAGTGCTGAAAATCTGGGCTGGCTAATTGCACAAATTTTGGAAAATGCAGCTTTAGCTTCTCATGCTCAGCTTTCCTTCGAGGCGCATCCAGCAAATACCACTTTCGAACATCTAAAAACATTATATGAATTGGGTTTTAGAAGATTGAGTTTAGGTATTCAGGATTTTGATCCGAAGGTTCAACTCATGATCAATCGTTTTCAAACGCCAGAGCAAGTAGCAGCAGTAACAAACCAAGCACGGTTTATAGGTTACAATTCCATTAATTTCGATTTGATTTATGGTTTGCCTGCTCAAAATTTGGAGGGTTTAAAAGAGACAATTAAAGATGTTATACAACTTAATCCCGATCGCATTGCCTATTATAGTTATGCCCACGTACCCTGGTTAAAACCTGGTCAACGCCATTTTACGGAAAAAGATTTGCCTGTCGGCGATGAAAAATTTTCCCTGTATCAAAAAGGATGCGCAATGCTTATCGACGCCGGATATCAGGATATTGGGATGGATCATTTCGCTTTAAAAAGCGATTCACTGTATCTGGCAAGTCAGGCAAAATTACTACATAGAAATTTTATGGGCTACACGGATCAGCATACGCATTTGCTTATTGGTTTGGGCGTATCATCTATTAGCGACGGCTGGACTGCCTTTGCCCAAAATCCTAAAACGGTGGAGGCGTATTTGAAGAAAATCAACGAAGGGATTCCTCCCATTGACAAAGGCCATATTTTAACCCATGAGGATTTACAAAATAGACAGCACATTTTGAATATGATGTGCCGGGAAACAACGGTTTTTGAATACGGAATCCCCGAATATGTTAAAGATAGGTTATGGCCTTTACTAAAGGACGGATTGGTTTCTTTTGATGATAAAACCATCAAATTAACTCAGACAAAATTAAAAATGGAAGATCAAAAAAATATTACAAGAGAAACATTGTGTTTTCACTGTGGAGAAGATCTGCCAAAGCTTAGTTATGCTTTTGACGATAAGAAATTTTGTTGTGCTGGTTGTCGTGGGGTGTATAAGATTTTATCAGAAAATAATCTTTGTAATTATTATCAATACAATAATAATCCTGGGCAACAATTTAACGGAGAAAGTCATCTAGAATATCTCGATGAACCTAATATTATCACGCAGCTTTTAGATTATAGGCATGAAAGTTCCAGCATCATCACGTTTTATATACCGGCAATTCACTGCAGTTCTTGTATTTGGTTATTGGAGCATCTATATAAAATCAATCCAGCGGTTTTTAGTTCGAGAATCGATTTCTTAAAAAAACAGGTTACCATCAGCTTTAATCATGAGGAAATTTCTTTAAGGCAACTGGTAGAAATGTTAAATCAAATTGGTTACGAGCCATTGATCAGCTTACAAGATGTAGTGAAAGCACATAGCAGCTCGGTGGATAAGGCATTGATTTTGAAAATTGCCGTTGCCGGATTTTTAATGGGCAACGTCATGCTTTTTAGTTTTCCAGAATATTTTGGGCTTTCTGGTTTGGAAAAACAGTTTCAATATCTATTTGGCTGGCTCAACCTTGCTTTTTCTATTCCTGCTGCCTTTTATTGTGGTCGCGATTATTTTGTTTCAGCCATAACCAGTTTAAAACATAAGCACATCAATCTCGATACTCCCCTGGCCTTAATTATTGCGGTATTGTTTTTTAGAACTGCTTTTGAGGTAATTTTTAATTCTGGACCAGGTTTTGCCGATACTTTAACAGGTTTGGTTTTCTTGCTTTTGATGGGTAAATGGCTAAAACAACGTACTTATCATCATATATCTTTTGATCGTGATTACCGTTCTTATTTCCCAATAGCGATTACCACTTTGCAGAATGGTAATGAAAAACCGGTATCCATCAACGAGATTAAAATTGGAGATCGTATATGGATCAGAAATGGAGAACTTGTTCCGGCTGATGCCATTTTAATGAAAGGAGATGCCTGGATGGACATGAGTTTCGTTACTGGCGAATCGGAGCCCGTCCATAAAGTTTTAGGCGAAATTATTTACGCCGGAGGCCGCCAAACAACAGAAGCCATAGAACTCGAAGTAATTAAGCCAGTATCTCAAAGCTATTTAACCGGTTTATGGAATAACGAAAACTATAAAAACACGGTCGAAATGGAAACTTTTAATGATAGCGTTGCGAAGTATTTTAGTTTAGGTGTTTTTATCATTGCTTTTGTCGCAACAGGATATTGGCTTTTTCAAGATGATAGCCATAAAGCCTGGTCGGCATTTACTGCGGTAATTATTGTGGCTTGTCCTTGTGTTTTGGCCTTAAGCACACCGTTTACTTTATCTGCGATTTTATCCGTTTTTGATAAAAAAGGCTTTTATGTAAAAAACACGGATGCAGTAGAAGAATTGGCAAAATGTGATGCCATTGTTTTTGATAAAACCGGCACTTTAACAAGTACTGAAAATGCTGCGATTACCTTTAGTGGGTTTTTGGAGAATGAAGAAAAAGTACTCATAGCCTCTCTGATCCGGAATTCTAGCCATCCTCTAAGTAGACAAATTCTCAAAAAATTAAACGTAGATAAATTTAATTCCGTCGAAAATTATCGAGAAGTAGTGGGTAAAGGTTTAGCTGCTCAAATTGATGGACGAAGTATTTATGCAGGTCATCTTTCTATGTTGCCAATTGCTGTCGAAAATATCAGCAAATCTGGCGTACACATTGTAATCGACCATGTTTATAAAGGATATTTTGATGTAGAACAGCAATGGCGGCCAGGTTTGAAACAGTTAATGTCGGCCTTATCGAAATATAAAATTCAACTCTTATCAGGTGATACCGATAAAGATTTATGGATGCTAAAAACCATTTTCTTAAATCCAACTAAAATTAAATTTCGCCAGAGCCCTCATGAAAAGCTGAATAATATTTTAGAATTGCAGCAAAGTGGACAAAAAGTAATGATGCTTGGTGATGGATTAAATGATGCTGGAGCGTTAAAGCAGAGTAATTTTGGAATCGCTATAACCGATAACATCAACAACTTTACGCCTGGTTGCGATGCAATTTTAAAAGGAAGCTCGATTAATTATCTTCCAAATTTTGCACAGCTCAGTAAAGATGGATTGAAGATCATTAAAAGAAGCTTTGCTATTGCAACGGCATATAACGGTATAGGTATTTTCTATGCTGTTCAAGGTACCCTTTATCCTTTGGTTGCGGCTGTTTTAATGCCCATTAGCACCATTACCATTATTTGCTTTACCACTTTTGCAACCCGAATTTTTGCCCGTAAAAATGGATTGATTGATTAGTCTTTTTTGAAGATAATAAACAATGCCAAACTAACACACAAACATGAACATTCTATATTTCTTAGTGGGTTCCAGCGTCGTAATGGCCCTGATCTTCCTCGGTGCTTTTTTCTGGGCATATAAAACAGGGCAAAATGACGATGTGCATACACCCGGAATCAGAATCCTTTTTGATGATGAACCTCAAAATGGGAAATGTGAAGAAGATCACTTTTTGTCCTAATCACCATCATCATTCAACCATCATGGGCGAGATACCTTTGGTGTATTAAAACAAACAAAACTTTTCCATCTTATGCAGTTAGAAAAATTTACTTACGATAACAAGATTGTCAGAAACTTTGGTATCGCCACCCTCGTTTGGGGAATCGTTGGGATGACCGTAGGTTTACTGGTGGCCATGCAGTTATTTAAACCCTCCATGAACATGGGCAATCAGTACACTACATTCGGTAGAATCAGACCATTACATACGAATGCAGTAATTTTTGCTTTTGTGGGGAATGCCATTTTTATGGGCGTTTATTACTCTTTGCAACGCTTATTAAAAGCCAGAATGTTTAGCGATTTGCTGAGTAAAATTCATTTCTGGGGTTGGCAATTAATCATTGTGGCAGCAGCAATTACCCTGCCTTTGGGTTTTACTACTTCACATGAATATGCCGAATTAGAGTGGCCGATTGATATCGCGATTACCGTAATCTGGGTGGTATTTGGGATCAATATGTTTGGTACCATCATTAAAAGACGAGAAAGACACCTTTACGTTGCCATTTGGTTTTACATCGCTACGTTTGTAACCATTGCTGTGCTGCATTTGGTAAACTCTTTCGAATTACCCATCTCATTTCTAAAAAGTTATTATGTGTACGCTGGCGTACAAGATGCGCTTGTACAATGGTGGTACGGACATAATGCGGTTGCATTTTTCTTAACCACACCTTATTTGGGGATGATGTATTATTATCTGCCAAAAATGGCTAATAGACCAGTGTATTCTTATAAATTGAGTATACTTCACTTCTGGTCTCTGATTTTCATTTACATCTGGGCTGGCCCGCACCATTTACTTTATACTTCCTTACCAGGATGGGCACAATCATTAGGTGTTGCTTTTTCTATTATGCTGATTGCACCAAGTTGGGGAGGTATGATTAACGGCTTACTTACGCTTCGTGGCGCTTGGGATAAAGTACGTGAAGATGTAACTCTGAAATTTATGGTGGTTGCACTTACTGCTTATGGAATGGCAACATTTGAAGGTCCATTACTATCATTGAAACAAATTAATGGTATTGCGCA
>SEDB01000254.1 GCA_004210715.1 Pedobacter sp. | reverse complement strand
TCTTCGCCCTCATGTATTGTGTGCGACTTGTATTTTCACTAATCTTCAAAATATGTGCAATTTCTTCGTGATCATAACCTTCTAAAAGGTATAAACTCAGTACAACCCTATATCCATCAGGCAATTCGGTAATTGCATTTCTAACCTCATCGGCTTGCAACTTCACTTCATATTCATCTGCTGTAATTTCATCAGGAACTTCAGAAATCTCCTCTGTTCCAACAAATTCAAATTTGCGTTTACGCAGGTAATTGATTGATTTATTAATTACAATCTGTTTTAGCCAAAGTCCGAAGGTGGTTTCTTGTCTGAAATCAACAATTCGGGTAAAGGCATCCAGAAACGATTCCTGTAAAACATCTTCAGCTTCTTCTTCATAATTTAGAATTCGCAACGCGACATTATACATCGCCTTCGCATACAGTTTGTACAAATCAAACTGTGCTGTCCGGCTGCCCTGCATGCATGCTTTTACTAGCTCTAGGTTCTTATCTACGTAAACGGTCTCCAAAATTTTGAATATTCTGATTATAAGACATAAGGGATTTTAAAACGTTGCATCAAGGTATAAAAAAAATTAAAATAGGTGATTAATTTGTTTTTTCACAGATCCAAATGGAGCGTTACCTATCTTAATCATTCATCAGGTTAAAAGCTGAACCATACATAAGAAATATTACACGAAATCCTACCATTTCTAATTTGGAGGTTTTATATTTACAGTAGTCGAATTTATTACCTCCATCTAAATTATGAAACCTTACCTTCTAGTTGCATTGCTCTTAGTATCATGCAAAATCCATTCTCAATATAAAATAAACGGAAGTTTTGAAAATCTTGATAAAAACCGAATGCCTCAGGGATGGCAAATCTCTTTTTTTGATGCCCAGAAAACTGCATATCCTGTAAAGCTAGATAGTACAACGAAACAGGATGGCAAGTACAGTCTCGTAATTGACAAAAAAGGAACGGGAGCAGAATTTGGTGTGATAGACTATCCCATTACCCAAAATTTTGAAGGGAAGGAAATAGAACTTAAAGCTTTTGTAAAAACCGAAAATGTGACCAGTGGTTATGCTGGCTTATGGCTAAGAATTGATGATAAAAACGTTAAATCTATTGCTTTCGACAATATGCAGGACCGGGGAATTACAGGAACGACAGATTGGAAGCAATATTCGATTAAATTGGACTACAGCAGCGAAGATGTTAGAACAGTGCACATCGGGGGATTGCTGGTAGGTGAAGGAAAAGCCTGGTTCGATCACTTTGAAATTTTTATTGATGGCAAACCCATTAGTAATGTACCATTGAAAAAAATAATCGTATACAAAGCTGATCTTGATACTGCCTTCGCCAAAAGTTCTGGCTTGAAAGAAATTAATTTAACGGATCAATTAAACACAAACTTAGTGATAGCAGGCCAATTTTGGGGTTTTCTGAAATACCATCATCCGGCCATTGCAAAAGGAAATTATAACTGGGATGCAGAATTATTCAGGTTATTACCTTCGGTTATTCAGGCCAAAAATAAAAACGAGCTAAATACTGCACTTGAAACTTTTTTAGATCAATTACCTCAACCTACCACTTGCAAAACCTGTAAGTCGATCGCTAATATGACTTATGAAATTAAACCCAACTACGGGCAATTGTTCGACAGCAAATTCATTGACGAATCACTTTTGCAAAAACTTGCATTAATCAGAGACAATCGGAATACGGGTACAAATTATTATGTTGATATGGCTCCGGGAATTGGTAATCCCCTCTTTAAAAATGAGAAACCATATTCTGCCATGACCTATCCCGATGCAGGCTATCGCTTGTTATCACTGTACCGTTATTGGGCAATGATCAATTATTTTTTCCCATATAAAAATGTGATTGGTCAGGACTGGAATAGTGTGTTAACAACTGCTTTACCAGAATTTGTAAATGCCAGAAACGAGTTGGATTATGGAAAAGCCGCTTTGAAACTAATTGCATCAGTAAACGATACCCATGCTAACCTCTGGAGTGGCAGCAAAGCAATTAATGATTTTAAAGGAAAATATGCGGCGCCATTTCAAACCACATTTATCGAAAAGAAATTAGTAATAACGGCTTTGTATAAGGATACGCTTGATGTGAAAAGTAAGTTAAAGGTGGGTGATGTGATCACGACAATCAAGGGAAAAGATGTTGACCTGCTCATTAAAGATTTTCTGGCACTTACGCCAGCATCAAACTATGATACACAATTACGTGACCTTCCACACAATTATCTACTACGAGGCAATGAGACCAGCATGAAAATTACGATCGATAGAGATGGTAGTCAATTTAATTATGATATACCGATGAGAGTATTTGGGCGTGGCGGCAAAGATCCTAACTTCGAAAAAGCTGAGCCTTTCAAGCTTATTAATGAAAATGTCGGTTATGTCTTCCCCGGGAAATATAAAAATGCAATGCTTCCGGATATTAAAAAGCTTTTTGCCAATACCAAAGGTATTATTATTGATATGCGTTGCTATCCCTCAGAATTTATGCCGTTTACTTTCGGTAATTACATCAAAAACTTATCTACTCCCTTCGTTAAATTTACATTGGGAAGTGTAGACTATCCAGGCGCATTTAAATTCGGACCAACCGTAGCTAATGGTCAAAGGTCATCCGATCATTACAAAGGCAAAGTGGTTGTTATCGTAAACTCAACATCGCAAAGCCAGGCAGAATATACCACAATGGCTTTTCAAAGCTCACCGAATGTAAGGGTAATTGGTAGTACAACTGCCGGAGCAGACGGGAACGTATCTTACATTGTACTACCAGGTGGTTTAAATACAATGATATCAGGAATAGGTGTTTTTTACCCAGATGGAAATCCTACGCAAAGGGTTGGCGTAAAAATCGACAAGGTCATTTATCCAACCATAAATGGAATTAAAGAAGGCAAGGATGAGTTGCTTGACCAGGCAATCGAAACCTTGAACAAAGGATGGTGAAAATACTTTCTTGTAAAATAACAAAGGGCGATGTAAACATCGCCCTTTGTTATTATTTACTCAAATACATTGATTTATCTTTGTAAAGTTTACGGAAGTAAGGATCTTCCAGATCTTTAATGAAACGAATCGCTTCACCGGTAGATTTCATTTCGGGACCTAACTCTTTCGTCACCTCCGGGAATTTCTCATAAGAGAAAACCGGTTCTTTAATTGCGTAACCTTGCAACTTACGTTCGATGGTAAAATCTTTCAATTTCGCTACACCTAACATAATTTTTGCAGCAATGTTGATGTAAGGAACATCATAAGCTTTCGCGATGAAAGGAACCGTACGGGAAGCTCTTGGATTCGCTTCGATTACGTAAACTTTTTCATCTTTTATAGCAAACTGAATGTTCAACAAACCACGAACATCTAATGCTTTCGCAATCTTGATCGAGTATTCTTCCATGGCTTTCGTTACCGTTTCTGGTAAGCTGAACGTTGGCAATACGGCGAATGAATCTCCTGAGTGAATACCGGCAGGTTCAATGTGTTCCATCATACCTACAATGTGAACATCATCACCATCAGAAATCGAATCTGACTCCGCTTCTTCGGCTCTATCTAAAAAGTGATCGATCAATACGCGGTTGCCCGGAAGATCACCTAATAATTTTACAACGGCTTTTTCAAGGTCTTCATCGTTAATTACGATGCTCATCCCTTGTCCACCCAAAACGTAACTCGGACGAACCAA
>SEDB01000024.1 GCA_004210715.1 Pedobacter sp. | reverse complement strand
ATGTTTGGTTTTATGAAGCAGGAAATTGCCAAAGGCAGGCAGGTTTACATTGTTTACCCACTGATTAAAGAAAGCGAAAAATTAGATTTATTGCACCTGGAAGCAGGAGTGGAGCAATTAAGTTATCAGTTTCCTCGCCCGGATTATCAAATGAGTATTGTGCATGGGCAGATGCCAAATGCCGATAAACAATTTGAAATGCAACAATTTATCGAAGGGAAAACACAGATTATGGTAGCAACGACCGTAATCGAAGTGGGCGTTAACGTTCCAAATGCTTCTGTAATGGTCATTGAAAACTCCGAACGGTTCGGGCTATCGCAATTGCACCAGTTACGCGGACGTGTGGGTAGGGGTGCAGAACAATCCTTTTGCATTTTGATGAGTGGAAACAAACTCAGTAAAGAAGGTAAAGTACGTTTAGAAACCATGGTGCGTACCAACAATGGTTTCGAAATATCAGAAATTGATCTACAACTTCGGGGACCAGGCGACATCACTGGAACACAGCAAAGTGGTGTACTGGATTTAAAGTTGGCAGACTTGGCCAAAGATCAAATTATTCTATCTGAAGCTAGGAATACTGTTATCGAGATTTTTTCAGAAGATCCTCAATTGGAGAAGCCCGAAAATGTAATTTTAAAAGCACATCTTCAAAAACTGGAGCGGGGAATTTCTTTCGATAAAATCTCTTAAGTTCGGGCTATCGTGTTGATAGTCATTACGGTTTCCCGTAAAATGGAGGTATTAAAATTTAAAAATTAATACTTACTTTCGTGCTCGCTCCAAACAATGACCAAACGACTCTTTCTTTTTGCTTTTCTGTTTCTTTCGATATGCGGTAAAGCCCATTCAACTTCAGTTTCTGAGTTGACGATTAATTTATTGAAATCTAAATTTGCGGAACCCACAATTACTGCAAGTAGTAATACTATTTGCAACGGTGGAACTGTGATCTTAGCTACAACTGCTGTTAGTGGTGCAACTTATCAATGGATTAAAGATGGTGTAGATATTTCAACAGCTACCTCTTCTACATATTCTGCAACAAATGTTGGGAGATATAAGGTTAAGGTAACTATTGGCGGAACTTCAGAAGAGAGTTCGGAAATCGAACTTGCAATGTCGATGCCAATAACGGCTTCTTTTACTTCTGATGCTACAACTAATACATGTAGTAGTCAGGAAATTTCATTCACAAATACTTCTGTGGGTGGGGTATCTTATGAATGGGATTTTGGAGATCTTGCTTCTGGGGTGACAAATAATAAATCTACAGATCAAAATCCAAAACATATTTTTATTGGAACAACAGGAAACGGAATCCAAACTTTTCCGGTTAAGCTCACGGTAAAAAATGCAGATGGATGCACGGTATCTTATACTGGAAGTGTGAGTACAAAACAGATATCGGATATAAATCTTGGGGGAACAAACTTAGAGGATTATCAAGGGTTACCATTTTTCAAGCAATGCGCATCATCCGCTTCAGAATTTGAGTTTAGTAATCTATCATCTACCAAAGCTGGTAATACATTTTATAAAATAGAGTGGGGAGACGGGACTGCTAATTATGAAAGTTCAACTTTCAGTTCAATCTTAAAGCACACGTATGGTGTTGGGGTACATAAACTTAAATATTCAATAACAAATGCTAATGGCTGTATTAGTTATAAAGAATACAATGTTTTTGTTGGAAGTACTCCAGCTGGTGGAATTATAAGTCCCGGAAATACAAATGCTTGTACTTCTGGAAGCTTAACCTTTGGGATTTCTGGAACTGAGAATAATCCATTAGGAACGAGTTATAAAATTACTTTTAGTGACGGATCTGCACCAGTTTTCTTCACGCATCCAGCACCACCAACAGTAACACATACTTTTTTAAAAAACTCATGTGGATTTACTTCATTGTCGTACAGTAATGCATTTTCTGCTTCTTTGGAAATATCGAATCCATGCGGTAGTACAGGAGGGGTTGTTGCGCCTATCTATGTTTCGGATAAGCCACAAAGTGTCTTAAATATTACACCTATAGGTACCGTATGTGTTGGTACTACCGTTACTGCATCAAGTTTAGGTTCAAAAGGTACTATTGTAAGTACAACAGGTGTTTGTTCGCAAGGGAAAACTGTTTGGAAAATATTTCCTGCAACTGGGTGGGCAATAGTAAGTGGGAATTTAGGTGACGACAATGGCAGCACTAATTCTGGCTTATGGTCAGCAGGATCTGCCGAGATTAGAATCAGGTTCAATAATTCTGATAAATACCAAATTAAACTTCTGACAGCTGGAAACACAAATTGTGGATATATTGATGAAAAGTTTGAAGAAATCTGTGTTAACCCAACTCCAACTGCAAAATTTGTTTTAGATCAGTCTGCGGGTGGTTGTGCTCCATTCAATGTGAAAGCAACAAATCAATCTAATACTCCACTCTGTGGTGCAAATACTTATCAATGGACAGTAAGCTCTTCAACTAGCACCTGTACGCCAGCTTCTTCACAGCCAGTTTATGTTAATGGTACAAACTCCACTTCAGAAAATCCACAATTTAGATTTGATAATGCAGGTGTCTACACGATTAGGCTTATCACTAAGAATTCAGAAGGAAATTGTACATCGGTAGCATATCAAGAACAAATAACAGTTAAACAAAAGCCAGTAGTCAGTTTAGCTTTAATTTCATCAATTTGCGAAGGAGCATCAATAAATCCAATAGCTGCGGTTCAAAACTGTTATTCTTCTTCAGCAGAAACTTATGATTGGGAGTTTATTGGAGCGACTACAACAACATCGGTTCTTAAATCGCCTACTGGAATAGTTTATCCTAATTCAGGAAATTACATTGTTAAAGTTACCGTTACTAATGAATGTGGTTCCACATCTGCTACAACTTCTCTAACTGTTGTGGCAAAACCTATCGGCGGTACTACCAATGGAGACAGGTCATCATGTGGTCCAGCTACAGCAGGAAGTATAATTTTGTCGGGAAGTACAGGCAGTGCTGTCCGATGGGAATCTTCATCAAACGGAACAAGTTGGAGCCCAATCAATTCGACTGCAGGCTTGTTGACTTATAATTATCCTACATTGAATGCTACAACATATTATAGGGCAGTTTTAGGGAATGGAGGATGTGGTCAAGAATTCTCAACAATATCAAAAATTACCGTTAACCCCATGCCTGCCAAACCAACTACCACGGCCACAGCAATAACTTATTGTTTAAATGATGTTGCTACTCCATTAACTGCAATTGGAACTGGTTTGAAATGGTATACAGCAGCGCCAAATGGTTCGAATTTTAGTTCGATTGCACCAACACCCTCAACTGCTACTGCGGCTACCATAGTTTATTACGTCACTCAAACCGTAAATGGTTGCGAAAGTTTACCAGAAACCATCACCATAAAAGTTAATCCATTAATATCGAATAACGTTATTGGTGCCGATCAGAATATTTGTCTGGGTAGTACGCCATTAATGCTTACTCAGTCTGGTACTTCGCTTTCAGGTGGCAGTGGATCTTATACTTACCAATGGCAACAATCAGCAGATGGAACTACCTGGACGGATATTGCGAATAATGCAACGGCTAACCGTTATCAACCTGGAAGTTTAAATGTAGATGCCTACTATCGCAGGATCGTAAAGAGCCAGACCTGTAGTTCTGAATCCAACTCAGTTAAAATCTCTGTTCAAGGCACATTAAGTAATTTTCAGATTTCTTCTATTCAAACCATTTGTAGCGGTTCAGTACCTGATAAATTAGTAGGGGAAACACCGATTGGAGGAAATGGAACATTTGCTTATACCTGGGAAAAATCGACAACTTCTGTGGCTGCTGGTTTTACAATCATTCCAGGAGAAAATGGTATTGATTATCAACCTCAGACATTAGCACAAACGACTTATTACAGAAGAATTACCAAGAGTGGATCTTGCTTAGCTACTTCAACACCTGTTACGATTACAGTAAATCCAATACCGGTTATGCAAACGGTCACCAATATTATTACTTGTGCCTCGTCAACTATTCCAGCTACTACTTTTCAAACCACGGCATCAAGTCCAAATGTTTCATTTACCTGGACTAACGATAATGTGAATATTGGTTTGGCATCATCTGGAAACGGAAATATTACATCCTTTACAGGAACAAATACGACTAAAGCCCCGCTTATTGGAAATTTGATGATAATGCCAACTTACACGGCTGGCGGACAAGCATGCATTGGGATTGCTACTCCTTTTAAAATAACAGTTTTACCAACGATTGCTGCAACGGCAATTGCCGATTTAACAGTTTGTGCAGGAACTTCTATCCCTGCTACCATTTTAAACAGTGATGCAGATGCATTCGCGGGCAGCTCTGTTACCTATAGCTGGACAGTTACGGGTGGTTCTATTGGTTTGTCGAATGGTTCAGGAGTACAAATCCCTGCTTTCACAGCTGTAAATAGTACTACTTTGCCTATTACCGTAAGTGTATCTGTCTTACCAAGTTACGAATATCAGGGTAAAAGATGTCCTGGAAAGGCAACAGTTTATAAAATAACGGTCAACCCTGCTCCGGTGGTTAATTTCTCCGCTCCTGATCAAACTATTTGTAGTTCGGCATCATCAACTGCGGTAACTTTAAGCAGTATGACACCCGGCGCAAGTTTTACTTGGAACGCGACGCCAGTTATAGGTATAGCGGGGTTAGTTACTTCCGGAACAAATATAATCCCGGTGCAAACTTTGATCAATACCACCAACGCACCATTAACGGTAACCTACCAGGCGGTAGCATCAACTTCTGGCACAGCTCAATGCCCGGGTGCAGTATTTAACTATAAAATCACTGTAAATCCAGCTACATCAGTAATCGCAAGTGAGACCATTAAAGCCATATGTTCTAATAGCAAAACAGCAATAGCCTTGTCTTCAGCGGTAGCTGGAACGGTGTTTAATTGGTCGGTAAGCAACAATGCAAATATTACTGGCGCAGCAAATGGAACGGGTGCATTGATCGATCAAAACTTAATCAATATATCTGCTGAAGCGCAAACAGTTGTTTACACCATTACCCCGAAATTTTCAGGAAATGCTACAGGCTGTGATGGCGCACCGATCACGGTTACCATTATGGTAAAACCATCTCCAAAAATTCAATTTTCAGCTTCGGATATTTCCATTTGTTCCGGAAGTTCTTCGCCCGGAATTTCATTAACATCCACAACAATAGGAGCTAAAATCAGTTGGACAAGCATTGTTCCGGCAGGAATAACTGGCGTTACAACCACAAGTGGAAATTTGACTATCCCATCTGAAAATTTAACAAATAATACGAATGCCCCGTTAACAATTATTTATACTGCTGTTGGTAGTACTGACGATTTAAATGCCTGTAACGGAAATCGGTTTGAGTATAAGGTTACGGTAAATCCAGTTTCGAGGATAACCAATACTACGCTCAAACAGGAAGTTTGTTCAGGAACAAATTCGAGTTTGGTGGTACTCACCAGTAATGTTTCGGGAGCCACTTACAGCTGGACAGCTACCACAACATCAACTGATGTTTCAGGATTCACAACCTTAGGATCGGGAAGTATTCCGGTTCAAAATCTAATCAATGCAGGTACAACGGCAGGTTTGATAAAATATGTAATTACGCCAAGGGCAAATGGCTGTATAGGCTTACCAATTACCTACGAAATTACTGTAAATCCTAAACCAATTTTCACAAGTAGTGGAAGTGCAACCTCGATATGTAGTAATACTTTATTCAGTTACTTACCCACCAGTTCAACGAGTGGAGTAACTTTTACCTGGAAAAGAGCTGCGGTAAACGGAATAAGTAACAATGCGGCAAGTGGGAGTGGCATTGATGCTGCCGGAGCTATTTCCGAAACGCTGATTAATACAACTGTGAATCCAATTGAGGTTACTTACTTGTATGAATTAAGTTTGGGAGGTTGTGTAGCCACAACGCCTTATCCTGTAAAAGTGACGGTTAATCCTGCACCAACCGCCTTGTTCGGGCCTTTTAGTCAGAATGGATGTGCACCTTTTGCAATCAACATCAAAAATTTAAATTCAAAAACATTTGCCAATACTTATACAGTAGATTTTGGAGATGGTTCGCCGGTTGCAGTTTATACTGATGAACGAGATATCAATCATGTTTATGAAAATGATACTGCATTACCTAAAACTTTCAAGTTAAAAGTTAAGACTAAAAATGATTGTGGCGAGATTGCATCAATAGAATATCTAATCGTTGTACAGCCGCAAAGTGTATTTTCAAAATTGGTTTTGCAAGGTAATCAACGTTATGGATGTGCGCCTTTTAATATAGATTTTACTACACTAAATCAATCTACAGGTGCGAATGTTTATACATGGGATTTTGGAGATGGATCTCCAATGCAAGAAACACATAAATTAAACGAACCGCTTTCGCACACTTATTTAACTGCCGGCGATTACACCATTACGCTAACGGCAACCAATGGTTGCTCAACAGTAAAAAGCCAGCAAACGGTTACCGTTTATCCAAATGTGAGTGCAAGTTTTAAGGTAAGCAAGCCCGCTTATTGTTTGAGTGAAACAGTTGTGTTTACCAATACTTCGGATAGTCAGTTTACCACAGTATGGAATTTTGGCGATGGAACAACAAGTACAGATACGAATCCAACCCACACTTACACTACATCGGGAACGAAAACAGTTGTGCTTACTGCAACGAAATTATATCCTGATGGAAGTAGTTGTACCACTTCAGCCACTCAATTGGTTGAAATAACACCAGGTCCGATCGCTTCATTTAACTCCAATGCCAGTATATTAAATTGTGGTCCTTTTAAATTGATCGTTACCAGTACACCAGCAAACGCCGCCAATGTGGAATGGGATTTCGGAGATCCTACCAGTTCAGACAATACGGCAACGGGTTATAATGCAAGTCATACTTATGCTGTTCCTGGCACCTATTTAGTTACAGCGAAAGCCTATAGTCTGCAGGGATGTACAGCCATTAGCACACAAACCATTAGGGTTACAGAAACGCCACAACCTGAATTTACATTCCCAAATAATTTAATTTGCGGACCGAATGCAACAATCCAGTTTAAAAACGAAACGATTTATGGTGGTACAGATATCGTAAGCTACAAATGGTATGTAAATGATGTGCTGGCCGCATCTACAAAAGATTTTACGAATACTTTTAATACGCCAACGTCGGTTCTTTTGCCCTATGTTTATAAGATAAAATTAGCAGCAACCAACATTTTGGGCTGTGTAAATACAATAGAACATTCGGTTCAATTTAATCCATTGCCACAGGCTAATTTTACAATTGCAATTGATAAAGCTTGTGTTCCTTTTAGCCCTCAAATAACAAATACTTCGCTTTTTGCTGATAAATTTGAGTGGTATGTTGATGGAGTTTTGGTTTCAACGGATAAAAATCCTCAGAATATTATCTTCAATACTCCGGATCAGGTTCATGATATTAAGCTGATTGCTGATAATCAATATGGCTGTGGCAGTAATTCAATTACAAAACAAGCTACAACTTATCCAAATCCGACGGCCTCGTTTACGGTAAAACAAGATATTAGTTGTAATGGGGTTCTGGATGTTGAAATTACCAATACCTCTATTGGTGCAACAACCTACACCTGGGATTATGGAGATGGTTCTGCTGCTTACATTGGAAACGCCACGAAACACATTTATGGCAAGGCTGGAATTTACGAGCTAAAATTAACTGCTTCAAATGGCTTTTGTTCTGCCGTGTTTTCTCATAACATTAAAATCGCTGATGCACCCAAGGCTGCTTTTCTAACGGATGTAAAATCTGGATGTAACCAATTAACGGTTGTTTTCCAAAATCTATCAGTAAATTCGACCACCTATTTATGGGATTTTGGAGATGGAGCTTTCTCAACCGAAAAAAATCCAACACACAATTACAACTTTGTTAAATCACCATTCACGGTAAAACTTACCGCAAAAGGTGCTTTTGGTTGCGAAGATCAAATCGTGATGTTGAGTTATATCAGCGTGTTCGCTCCACCTACAGCCACAATTAATATTTCTCCATCCCGAACAGTTAAGGTTCCCGATTACGGCTTCAGTTTTAAAGCAGAAACAGAAGATAATATTGTTAGCTACAAATGGGATTTTGGCGATGGTAAAACATCAGATAAGCAAAATATAGATCATAACTATGCTGATATTGGAACCTATAAAATTAAGCTCTCCCTAACAAATAGCTCAGGTTGTGTAAACGTAATTGAAGATGAGGTTAGAGTGATTGGCGTGCCGGGTTATCTTTATCTGCCCAATGCTTTCGAGCCAGCCCATGCGAAACCAGATATGAAAATATTTAAAGTGACGGCTACGGGAATGTCTTCTTATAACTTAAAGGTTTTCAATAAGTGGGGACAAGTGATTTGGCAAACCAATAAGCTCGATCAGGACGGCGTACCTGTTGAGTTTTGGGACGGAACGATGAATGGGCAACCAGCGCCTCAAGGAGCATACTATTGGAGTGCAGATGCCAAATTTATTAATGGTACCGATTGGAAAGGAATGAAGTACGAGGGCAAAACGGCTAGTAAAACTGGCGTAGTTCATTTAATCAGATAGACATGAGAATTGAGATTTATAAAAAAATAACACAAAAAATATCAGTTCTAAAAGCTTGTCTTTTGCTGATGATTTTAATTTCTTCTGCAAAATTTAGCCTTGCTCAGGATTTGATTTATTCACAGTTCTTTAATGCACCGAATTATTTAAACCCGGCATTAAACGGACAATTTGAGGGCGATTTAAGAATGAGCGCCATTTACCGAAGTCAGTGGACAAAAGTGCAAGGGTCATTATCCAATTACTCTTTTGCTGTGGATTATCAGGTGCCTAGTTTTGGCGGTGGTTTTGGGTTGATCATGAACAAATCGACTGAGGGAACTGCTTATATTTCGAAAACAAATTTTGCAGGAGTTTACTCCTATAGCATTGAATTTGATGAAAATACCCTTTCGTTTGGGATTCAAGCTGGTGTTACGAATAGAAAAATTGATTATGACAAACTAGTTTTTCCTGATCAAATTGATGGTGGTGGAATTATTGGAGGCGGTGCAACATCGGCATCTTATCCTGCCTTTAACAATAAGTATTTTTTCGATGCCGGGGCAGGTTTAAATTTCGTTACCGGGAACTTTATGGCCGGATTTTCAGCACAACACCTGAATAAACCTGATGAATCTTTTACAGGAAGTGTTTCCAAGCTTCCGATTCGTTACGGCGGACATATGAGTTATATGATCAAAACCAAGCCTTTCGACCACGATGATGATTCTGCGTTTATCCCATCAGTAGTCATTTACAATCAAGCGAAAATAAATTCTTTTAGCGCTGGTGTTCAATATAAAAATAGAAATGTAAATCTTGGTTTGTGGTATAGGGGCGATGGAAGACAGCAAGATGCAATTGTGATCTCGCTAATTTTTGATATTTTCAAACATAGAGACAGCAACAGTAGAATGCGATTTGGTGTAAGTCATGATGCAACAACTTCCCGGATAAATTACACCAATACTGGTGGCACAACGGAGGGTGCCTTTGTTTATGAAATGGATTTACCTAATCGTGGTTATTCGTCTGGCTACAATAGCAAAGGTTCTAGTTATGCAAATAAGTGCTATAAATTTTATTAAATATTCCTTCGACAAAATCTCTTAATATCATTTTCGGGTAACGTTTCTAATGCGAATTTAATTCCATTGCGATTTTAGTTTTTCAAACCTTAGTTTTGCAAAAATATTTTCCAGTGGCAGATTCAGACTCCAATTCCGTTACAGTAAAACCAGATACATTCGCAGCATTACGTTATAAAGAATTTCGTTCCTTTTTAGGTATGCGCTTCTTCTTCACACTTGCCTATCAAATGCAGGCTGTAGTAATCGCTTATCACATTTACGATTTAACTCATGACCCATTAAAGCTTGGTTTAGTTGGACTTTGCGAGGTAATTCCAGCAATCTGTATTGCACTTTATGGGGGTTACATTGCAGATAAAAGTGAAAAAAGAGGTTTGTTAATTAAGATTTTTTCTGGTGTTTGGTTTGTTTCGGTTCTTATGCTCATCATCACAAGCAAATACCTTCACTTAAAAGAAGATGTTATCGTTCTAATTATGTATGGTCTGGTTTTCTGCATAGGTATCGCAAGAGGTTTTTTCGGGCCAGCAACTTTCTCTTTAATGTCTAAAATTGTACCGAGAGAACTTTATCCAAATGCAAGCACATGGAGCACCAGTAGCTTTCAACTAGCAACCGTAATTGGTCCATCTTTAGGCGGTTTGGTAAACTGGTTATGGGGCATAACTGCAGCTTACTGCGTAATCGTTTTGTTTGTTACAGTTGCCTTAATCTGTATTCTTACCTTTAAAAAACATGAATCAACTTTTTTACCATCTCAAGATATTTTCAATAGTTTGAAAGAGGGGATTCAGTTTGTATTCAAAACTAAAATGATGGTTTGGGCAATGAGCCTTGATTTGTTCTCCGTGTTTTTTGGCGGTGCTGTAGCTTTATTGCCAATATTTGCAAAAGATGTTTTTCACCTCGGCTCTTTTGGTTTAGGTATGATGCGTGGAGCAGCTTCATTAGGTGCGGTAATCACCATGTTGGCCATGACACGCTTTTCGCCAATGGGTAAACCATGGAGGAATTTACTTATCGCTGTTACCGGTTTTGGCTTAAGCATCATTTGTTATGGTTTGTCCAGAAATTTCTATTTAACCCTGTTTTTCTTATTCTTAGAAGGCTCTTTTGATAGTGTGAGCGTTCTTATCCGTCAAACCATTATGCAGCTGCTCACGCCAGATGAAATGAGGGGAAGAGTATCTGCCGTTAACAGTATGTTTATCGGTTCATCTAACGAAATCGGAGAATTTGAATCTGGCCTAACCGCAAAATACATGAGGTTAGTTCCGGCTGTGGTTTTTGGTGGAAGTATGACCATCGCAATCGCTGGAATTACCTGGCTTAAAACAAAATCATTAACCAAATTGAGCTTACAAGATATTAATGAACAAACGGCGAAAGTTTAGTGTAGAATTTATTGAAAAGCAAATTACGGCTAATATTTAAGCATCCTCCTGCCTTTCCTACAATCTTTTAAAAACAACTGCTATGCTGAGGCACGAAGCATCTGCTTCATCGGTTGCAGATGACAGTTTATTTAAAGTCAATGCTATTTTAAAAGTATTTCCGTACAGTCAGGTTTACTTGGGGAAGTCTTCTGTGTCTATAAAAACGATGGAATCGTAAAACTATTTATGCACTCGTTAGAAACGAGCGCAGGCGTAAACTTTCATAAAAACCATTTGCCTTGTAAACTAAACCCGATGGCACGGATGCCGATTTTTCTTCGGCAGGAGGAACAGCGGGACCGACCCCAGACTATTAGCACATGAATTGCTTTCCAAATTTATTTTGAACCATTATGGCATTAAGAAAGATAAGAAAACATTAGAAATGACCTGTGGCATCAATACTATTATCAGCAAAAGATATATCAAAACTTCCGGTTTTTCCCCCAGATTAGGTAAATGATTGAGCCTAAAAATGGGGCGAATAAAATGATAATAAACCATAGTACTTTTACGGGAAAGAGCATGGTTTTGTTTCTTGATATATGATACAGGGCAACTAAAATCAGTGCCAACCAAAGGATGGCACCAATTATAATAATTATACCGATTTCGTTGCTTTCTATTTGTGCAGGTAACATAATGGGAGGTTTTATTATACCTCAACAATTCTTTCGCCAATTTGTTGTCGCCACATGGCTTGGTACAAACCATTTTGAGCGATTAATGCCTCATGCGATCCTTGTTCGATAATGCGCCCTTTCTCCAAAACGTAAATTACATCGGCATGTTTAATGGTCGATAAACGGTGGGCAATCAAAATCGTCATGTGGTCTGTTAAATTAGAAACCGAACGAATGGTTTTCGTGATCTCTTCTTCGGTAATCGAATCCAATGAAGAAGTCGCTTCGTCGAAAACCAAAATGTCTGGCTGACGAAGTAATGCTCTGGCGATGGATAAACGTTGTTTCTCCCCTCCGGAAACTTTAACACCACCTTCGCCAATTAGTGAATCCAAACCTTTGTCTGCTCTGGCCAATAGGGTTTGACAAGCTGCCTGATTTAATACTTTATAACATTCTTCATCGGTTGCAGTAGGATTTACAAATAGTAAATTCTCCCTAATGGTGCCAGAAAAAAGTTGTGTATCCTGCGTTACGAATCCTATTTTTTCACGTAATGCATCTAAGTCTATATTTTTACTTGGCGTTCCGTTGTATAAAATTTCTCCTTCTTTAGCTGGATAGAGGCCTACCAATAATTTTACCAGGGTAGATTTGCCTGCTCCAGACGGACCAACAAACGCAATGGTTTGTCCGCTTTGCGTTTTGAATGAAATGTTTTCTATTGCGTTTCTGTTCGCGGTTTGATGTTTAAAACCAACATCACTAAAGGTTAAATCTTTAATCTTTTGGATGGAGATTGGATTTTCAGGTTTCTTATCAATTGGCGTACTTAAAATCTTTTTAAAGTTGCCTAAGGATACCTCAGCCTCACGCCAGGCTAAGATTACATTTCCCAATTCCTGCAACGGACCGAATAAGAAAAATGAGTAGAAAAGGAAAGTTAAATATTGACCGGCAGTAATGGCATTGTCAAAAATAAGCAGCAGTAGAACCAATATCATCGTGCTTCTTACCAAATTCACAGTGGTTCCTTGTACAAAGCTCATGCTTCGTACATATTTTACTTTCTTCAATTCCAGACCTAAAATTTTATAGGTGGTTTTGTTCAAACGCTCAATTTCCTGATCGGCCAAACCTAAACTTTTAACCAGTTCAATGTTTCTCAATGATTCTGTAGTAGAACCTGCCAAAGCAGTTGTTTCGCCAACAATGGAGCGTTGAATGGCTTTAATTTTACGGCTTAAAAACCAACTCACAAAACTGATAATTGGAATGGCTGTAAAATAAACCAATGTTACCTTATAGCTGATGGAAACCGAGTAAACGATAACGAAAATCATCCCAATCAAACTCACGAATAAGATGCTGATGAAAGAGGTGATGAATTTTTCAGAGTCTAAACGTACCTTTTGCAAGATGCCCAAAGTTTCGCCACTGCGCTGATCTTCAAAAACCTGGTAAGGTAATTTTAACGAATGTTGTAAACCATCGGCATACATTTTGGCGCCAACTTTTTGAACGATAACACTGGTAAAATAATCCTGAAAATTTTTAGCCACACGCGAAATCATCGCTGCACCAATAGCCAGACCGATTAATCCTAAGGATCCCCAAAGGTATTGACTATAAGTCAGTTTATCTTTTTGGTTAATAAAACGATCTAAAATTCTCCCGGTAATATATGGATCTAAAAGTGAAAAACCGATATTTAAACCCGCAAGCAATAATGCCAGAACCACAATCCACTTGTGGTTTTTCAGGTAGTCTAATAATAATCCCATTAAAGTTTTGTTGTTTGTAAGTGCAAACATAAAAAAAGGGAATGGATAAAAATCCATTCCCTTTTTTTATGACTTTTTGGAAAGATACAGTCTATCTTACGATGACTAAAATCCGTATCTCAAACCAATTTGTGCCTGCCAAGGCGTGCCCGTAGGAATCACAACTCCTGTGTTATTTAAACGGTAGTTGTAGTTCGAGCTTGCAGCATCAAAACCAGTAACGGCATATAGCGCTTGCGTACCTAAAGTTTCTGATGTACCCCAGGTTTTCTTAAATAAATTGGCTACGTTAAATAAATCGCCAGAAATTTCCAGGCTTTGTTTTTTATTTGAGCCAAATTTAAACTGGTAGGCTAACCTTAAATCAACCGTACCATAAAAGCCATTGATACCACCATTACGTTCCGCAAAAGTACCTTCGTATTTTGTGATATAATCTTTTAAACTTTGGCTTGCATCACCATTTGCTAATAACGTTTGTAACGCAGTTCTAAGTGCCGCTGGTACATTTGTATTTGATGTATTGAAGATGTATGCCAAATCATTTGTTGCTACAAAATCACCGTTGGTATTTCCGCCAGATAATAAACTATATCTTGTACCGCCAATGCCCGAATAACGAATACCAGCCTTAATGCCGTAGAACGATGGTAATGTTCCATAAACTACCACTTTGTTTCTAAATTGACCGTTTGAATAAGTCATGTTGTTTAAGTTTCTTGGATCATCTACAACTGGCAATGATAGTGTAGCTGAGTTGGCTACGTTACCGTTATATGAGGTGTTATCTTTTGCATCATTCCAGGTAAAGCTTGCCGAAATTTCTCCATCCTTAAAGTATTTCCAGGTACCATCTACCACAACGGCAAATTGATTTACTCTACCCTTACTATTCATTTCTAACACCCTGCCGAATGCATTGGTTAAACGGCCTGTTTTCCAATCCGTGGTGCCGTTACCAGCAATAATTGTATTGGCGGGTACATATACACCTCTATTTCCTTCATTTGATAATGTGAAGAAAGGATTGGCAACCATATTTCTATCCACGTACATGTAGTTGTTACGTGCTAAAGTGGCGTAACCGGTAATACCTATTCTTATTTTATCATTTATTAGTTTATTATACGATAAGTTGGCTTTATACACTACTGGTATTTTAGCATCCTCCGCATAAGTATTGATGGTAGGGATTTGTAACCCTGGTAAAGTTGGTGCTGTTGCTGTTCCATTTCTGTAACCAATAAAGTTTGGCGTTGGTACACCTGTTCCGGTTACGTCAACTGTAGCGAAGTGTTTACCATCAAAGGTTAAGTTGTTTATGGTTACATAATTGTTTACATCCGATCCGAAAATTCCGGCACCTAAGCGGATATAGTCGGTATGTTTTTCATTCACATCCCAGTTAAACTGAATACGAGGTTGAATTAAAAACTGCTTTAACTTGTGATCTGTTCTTACACCAATGGCATCAAACAATTGTTGATTAAGTGGTGAAGTTGGATATTTGCTATAATCTAAACGTAAACCACCGGTAAAGTCTAAGCCTTTACCCAATTTGGTTTGCATTTGACCATAAATTGCTGTATTCCATAGCTTACCAATTACCGTTGGGTCGTCAACTAAAGGAACTTCTCTATAATAGCTGATGGGTATTAAGTTATCGAAATTTTGTAACGCAGTTTGTGCAGTTGCGCCTGTACCCGATCTGTTAAACGTAAATCGACCGTTAACTTCACTTCCATACAATGATTTTGCATGGGTGTACATAAGGTCTACGCCAAAAGTATATTTGATTTTATCTGTGTTATAGTAAAAGTTGTCTACCAATTGCAAAACGTTATTGGTAAAACCTTCCTGTCCGAAACGATGTCCACCAATTTGAACTGCAGCGAACCTACTGCCACTAGGAGTGATAGATTCTAAGTTAGAAACAACAGCTCTAGGGATGGCAAAACCTAATTCATCATTTTGCGTGCTGGCCTGGTAGGTATACAAATGTTGTAATTTTAATTCATTGGTAACCTTACTGCTAATGGTAGAACGTAAGGTGGCCAATAAGCTATTGTCAACGTTTTTATCGTTACCGTAACTTTCGTAAAAGTTAATTCCAGTATTATCTGCTAATCCTAACGGATTTCTGTCATTGGTATAATTGTCTCTAACGGTTAATAAATTTTTCTCATCAATTTGCCAATCTAAGCGAAGAAATCCTGCATCTGTACCTCTTTTCTTAGAAAACGATCCGAATTGTGGAGAGTTAGCCACACCATATTTGTTTCTTGCAACAGCTAAAAAATTGTTTAGTGTGCTATTTGTGATATTAAACCGGGCTTCGTCTGCTTCTGAATTAATATCTGCAATTAGTAAAGGGCGAGAATCTCTTTGATGATCCCAGGCTGCAAAATAATGTAATTTATC
>SEDB01000253.1 GCA_004210715.1 Pedobacter sp. | reverse complement strand
TGTAATCCCCGAACGCCGAACCGACATAACTGGCGTTTATCGTCCTCAGACTGGCAAAGTTCACACCGTCCACTGACTTCTCCAGATCATAGCTCAGAGTCTGCTTTTCATGCTGTGTATGCCATTTAAGTACTGCTGACTCGCCGGATTTCGAGGCCGTGAAACTTAGCAGTTTATAAGGCTGGGACTCCCTGTCAAAGATCAGGGAAAGCCTGCCCGCGCCGTAACTCGCTTCGATGGATTTATCAATTGTAAAACTATATTCCTTTTTATTCAACACCTCGGTATCCTTACCCAGATAGCTGTCCCTAAGGATTACTTTATAGTCATATACTGGAGTAAGATCAGTAAAATTGATTTTCACCTCCCCCGTTTCATTGTTATTTACGTATAGCTTAACCTCTCTCACCTGATCCACCTCAGGAAGAAAATTAATTACAAGATTTTTCCCGTCACTACTCATTGAAGAGAGTTCGACAATATTGTTTGTACTGTGAACCGCATCATAACCGCCGAAGTCTGCACTATTGCCAGCTTCGAATACAAGTGCTGTCTCCTCGTAGCTGAGCTTGTTTGAGATCGACAATCGCATCACAGGATGCGGCAGAAGAGTTGGGCCTGATGTCCCCATGGTTTTATCAGCACTCATGAGCGTTACCTTGTCCAGCGAGTTGGCAGGGGCCGACAATAAACGCGCAGGAGTATTGATGTTAGCCAGTTTATGTGCTTCGTTAAAGTTTACCGTTCCGCTTCCTGCAGTACTTTTTTTCACGTAGAACCCCTGGCCGGTCTGTATATATCCATCAAAGCTGTGGTCTCCAGCAGTAGGACCCCAATTTGTATATACCCCGCCGCTCATTGTAGCAACAGCACCACCCGGCTTGATGATATTGACAAAATTGTCTATCACTCCGCTGTTGCTATTATAGAACTGACTAAAGCTGATCGTTGAAGGATAAGGATTGCCCAAGGCATAGTAGCCATTGTAGATGTCCCCTGATATATTACTGTTGACGATCGTGCGGGAGATCGTGTATTTGTTGATTGGACCAGTATAGGTGACCGCAAAACTCTCCGGAACGGCATAAATCTGGTTGGTGGTGCTCCCCGCATCAATTTTAGTCCCTACACCGAAACCTCCCGAAACGGAATAATTTGAGCGGTTGCCACGATAAAACAAAAAGAAACCATCACCTGCAGGAGCTGGATCGTTAATGTTGCTAAGGGGTGTGAATGACTGCGTAGCGGTGGATTCCACAAATTTGGTGATGGTGGTCGCGTAAGGACGCTGACTGTTTCCGATATCAAAACCTCCGCCATTGTTACCAGTGATGATCATTGAGGACTGGAGCTGTTTGTAAGTCTTATTGGTGAGTGAAGCATCGTTGATCGGCGTAGAAACCAGCCTGGTGCCACGCCAGTAGTTCTGTAAAGGGGTGCTTCCATTCAGCCCTCCGGTGAACCAGGACTCAATATTAAGATTACCCGTTATATCTGATACCCCTGAAATCAACGGACCGATGTTTGCATTTGACGAAGCAGTGGATTTCAGGGTAACTCCGCCCCCACCAATCCCAGTAGTGTTCAGCGTGCCGCGGGTAATGGAAATCAATTTCAAAACATCTATTCTACTGTTTGAACTGATGTTGACTGTTCCAGTCGAACTATTGTTTACAGATAAAGTAGACAGCGAGCTTACTGGACTGCTAACCCCATAATAATTCTGTGTTATCAAGCCCCCGTTAAAGTTAAGAGTTGAAGCACTGCCACTTGTAATTGTTCCTGAATTATAGACGTCACAACCGACATTCATGATTGAATTATTTAGATTGAGCGTTGATCCTGCCGCTATGGAGATACCATAAACGGACTGATTTGTGGTCAAGGAACAATTTTTCGAGCCTGGTATTGCGACAGACACATACCCGGTATTCGATGGTAGCACCCCTGCATTATTAATAGTATTATTAGTCCAATCGCTTCCCGTTCCTGGATAGCTTGCCCCACCATTAAAGGTAAACAACAGTCCCGGATATAGAGCTGCAAGATCAAGATTTGCCTGTAATCCTCCAATTGACGAAATTGAAGGAAGAGGTCCTGTAACTGCAGGATTATTTTGATTACTATATTCTGTTGCGATCCACTGTGCTGTTTTTGGGATCGTAGAAAAACGGAGTTCATCAATTCCACCATTCATCCAGTAAATATTCCCCCCCTCACCGGCACCGATAGAAAGACTCGTCCCAGTATTGGCAGGATTAGCAGAGGTCCTTCGTTGGCGCTCGATTCCATTCACATAAGTAACCAAGGTATTCCCACCTAAAAAAACACTTTGAATATGATACCATGTACCGCTAGCAAGAGGAAAACCTGAACCGATAACGCCTGTCCCAGGCCGAGTACTTGAAGTCGCAGATCCCCGATTTTCACTCTCTGGGACACCATAAAACACGCCCAGTTTATAACCTCCACCTGTTGAGTTTTGATTGGTAGCAATCTTTTGATCAATTGCTGTGTTATTTGTATATACCCAAGCAGAAAGTGTGTAATTTGCTCCTGTACCAGCAAATGCTGTATTTGCTGACACTGTAAATTTGGATGAAGAACCGTTATATAAATACGCGTTACCAATTTTCGCGTTAGAGATTAGATTCGCAGAAGTCATACCTGATGCCGTTCCCACCAAGGCATTAGCGGTACTACTGGAAGTGATACCAGTATAGCTAGATTCTTTAAAATGGAAGACCAACCCGTAGTCGCTTGCCCAGCTTGAGGAAGAAATATTAGCCGACGCAGACGGTTTGCCAAAGACAATATTAAATGAGTAGTTGACAGTTTTGCTCAGCGTTGGAATTAATATCCAAGCCCAAAGCTCTCCCGTAGCGCTATTATAGCTATCGATTTCATAAGGCAAAAAATTATTGGACATATCGGTAAAAGCGATATCCGCACCTGTAGGAGATAGAACCTTTCCCATGCCATTTGGAGAGCCTAGATTACATATTCTGTTTGAAAGGATAAGATCTGGATCATTTATTTTTATCAAATATGGAAAGTTTGTCAAATCAGCACTACCAGAGACAATATTAGTATTGTTCAGGGTGATAGTCTTTTTATAAGCATAATCGTTTGCTGCCAAGATTTCTGCCTGAGTTACTTCGCGGCTGTAAATTTTAATGTCATCAATAATTCCATTAAAATAATTACTACTCTTAGTTCCCGTCCAACCAGATAGTTGGCCGAAGCCAACTTTCCAAAAACCATTATAGGTTTCAGCAGCAGTTGCAGCACTATTTACAGATAATAAGACACCATCGATGTAGAGTTTAATTCCGCTTGATGAAAGTGTGGCAACAACATTATGCCAATTATTATCATTGTAGGCCTTTCCAGAATTTACTGTGAAAGCTCCTCCAGAATACACTCCAAAGTAGATAAATCCGTCATTAGTCATATATATGTGACGATCATGCTGACCTGCAACATCAAACTGATTTTTATCGAATCCTATTAATTTTCCACGGCACCAAAATAGGTCCGTTCTGCAGGTTTCCAGTATTTGTGCCAGTTGCATCATTTGCATTGCCAGAATAGGGATAGCTATAAGTTAGTCCCAGCGATTGTCCAAATGAATTTTGGGTCAAAAAGAAGATTACCAGAATCAATGTTAGCTTGGGCACTGCAAGATTATGTTTTAGCTTTATCATGGGACGATTTTCTGATAATAGATTGTGTCGGCTGATACCAAAATGATCACATTCCAAAGTCAAAATGATGCAAATATAGATACATTAATTTCAGAAGACACACTTGCTTTAATTAGTTTTTGTTTGATTATCGCTATTTACGTATTTTCTCATTCGAAAGTTTTCTGGTATGCCCAAATTTTAAATAGCTATTAAAAACTTTCTTTTCTCTACTGATTTCAAATGAACTAAGGTTTTACCACAGATGCCCATTGTTGAGCAATCAATCTTTTAAAACAACATTCATGTTAGCTTTAACCGGAACTTATTCCTGAGCCCGTTGAAGGATTAATGCTAATCAGCACCTCTCCATAACAATATGGATAAGATCAGTGTTAAGTATGGGGTATTCACAAGAGAGTAAACATTTCCAACTACAATATTATGTGCATATCTAGTATAATTCATTATCAATAATATTTTTAAAAAACGGATTTCATCTGTGCTGATATGTTCGAATCTTGTCATTCGGTTTTACCTTCAATCAATGATTCTCACTTTAATATTTTAATTGTTAATTTTGGAAATGTTTAAAAGCTGGATCCAAACAACAACTTTAATTACATTCACAACATTATGTATGTCATTAGTTGCAAATGCGCAAACGCAAACTAATGGAAGTCAATCAAATAACATTTTCACAGCTGTACCTTTTTTATTGATTACCCCGGATGCTCGGGCCGGGAGTATGGGAAATGCCGGGGTGGCAGTTGAGGGCGATGCAAATAGTTCGAGCATTAATGCTTCTAAACTTGCCTATTTAACTCAAGATTATGGCTTTGCCATATCGTACAGCCCATGGTTAAAAAATCTTGTACCTGACATCAATCTTTCATATCTAAGTGGCTATTACAAATTAGATGATCGTAACACCATAGGAGCTTCAATGCGGTACTTTTCACTTGGAAACCTGAGCATAATTGATGAAAATCAACAAGACTTAGGCAGTTTTAGCCCTAGTGAGTTTGCTGTTGATGCCTCTTTTGTAAGAAAATTTGGCGAGGAATTTGCTTTGGGAACAACACTAAGATATGTTCGGTCAAATCTATCCTCTGGCTTATTCGGCTCTACGCAACAAAATTCTGCTGGTCAGGCTGTTGCCGTTGACGTCTCAGGAATCTTCAAAACTAAAACGCAATTTCTAAATACCGATGCTATCCTCTCTCTAGGAGGAAACATTTCAAATATTGGAACCAAAATGAGTTATTCTAATGGCGGAACAAACTATTTTCTTCCAACTAATTTAAAGCTTGGAGGAGCAACCACTTTTGAACTTGATGCTTTAAGTGAATTCACGATTGCCCTTGACTTTAATAAGCTGCTTGTGCCAACCCAGCCCATTTATGATATAGA
>SEDB01000252.1 GCA_004210715.1 Pedobacter sp. | reverse complement strand
ATTCGCGAGGGTTGCCAGTCTGAAGTGCAATGTTCAATCGTGTACCAGTAGTTTTTAGTTCCGGCAAGTAAATCATCGAACGATAATGTAATCGTTTCTGATGAATTTAATTGGATAACAGGAATGCTCTGCTCTTTCGAGCTATTGTAGCAAAGTACAGTTTTGATATTGGGCTGGTAGATTTTGTTTTCGTAAGTAAATGTTTGATCAGTTTGGGCAAAGGTTAGGGTAGAGATGAAAAGTAATAGTATAATAAGTAGTTTTTGCATCACTAAAAGTACGCAGTATTAAGCAATTTTAAAAGATTGCCTCGGAGTGAGTAAATTGAAAATAGAGAATTGCCACCGAAACACGGATTACACGGAATTTCTCAATCTTATTTCCCTTCCTTTAGTGTTTCCGTGGCAAAAAAATAAAAAAAGCCGCAAAATTTTCTGCGGCTTCAATGTTATAAAGATTGCCACAGCCAATGAAAAATCGGCTTCGCAATGACGTGATTTTTTAACCCTCTAGTTCCATAATTTCTCCAGCTAAGGTTTCCCATTTCGCCTGGCTGTTATCTAAGTCCTGTTTTGCAGCCAAATAACGCTTGTTCGCTTCGGCCAGTTTATCAGTCTTGCTGTAAACGTTTTCATCAGCTAATTCTGCTTCAATACTCTTCACCGTTGCTTCTTGTTCTGTAATCGACGTTTCGATTTTCTTCAATTCATCATTCAGCTTTTTTAACTGATTTGCAGCATTTGGAGTTGTAGCTTTTGGAGCCTCTTTTACTTTTTCAGGCATTTTAACCGGAATTGGTTTGGCAACTGGAATTTCGCGTTTACTATTCCATTCCTCATACTCTGCGTAAGTTCCTGGATATTGTTTAATCTTTTCGCCTTCAATAAACCAAATTTTATTGGCCACGTTGTCCAAGAAATATCTATCGTGAGAAACTGCAATAAATGTTCCTTCAAACTGCTGCAAAGCCTGAATTAAAATGTTTACCGATTGAATATCCAAGTGGTTGGTCGGCTCATCCAGAATCAAAAAGTTTGAATCTGTTGTTAAAGATTTTGCCAAAGCCACACGAGATTTTTCTCCTCCGGATAATACCTTGATTTTTTTGAAAACATCATCACCGGTAAATAGGAAACAGCCTAAAATACTACGCAATTCGGTATCAGTATGTTTGGGTGCAAATGCCTGGCTATCATTCTCAATAAAGTCGATTTACCCTTTCCATTTGCTCCAATTAAAGCAATTTTGTCGCCTTTTTCAATTACCGCTTCAGCATCTTCCAAAATATGAACATTTGGGTAGTGCTTTGTTGCATGTTCTATGCGGACAACGTGTCGGCCAGATGGTTTAGTGAATTTAAAGCTGAAATTTACCGTCGGGTTATCATCATCCACATCATCCACACGCTCCATTTTATCCAAAGCTTTCATACGCGATTGCGCCATTTTTGCTTTTGATGCTTTCGCTTTAAAACGCTCAATTAGACGCTCTTCCTGCTTAATTTTCGCCTGTTGATTTTTGAATTCACCTTTTTGAATTTCTCCGCGTAAAGCTTTTTCTTCTACATAGAAGCTATAATTACCAGCATAAACGTTCAGTTTACCTTTACGAGATTCAACGGTACGATTCACGATTTTATCTAAGAAATATCTATCGTGAGATACAATTACAATTGCTCCCTCAAAAGTTGCCAAATAGTTCTCCAACCATTTAATAGATGGTAAATCCATGTGGTTGGTCGGCTCATCCAGCAATAAAATATCGGGTGTTTGCAAAAGAATTTTCGCCAACATTACCCGCATACGCCAACCTCCCGAAAAAGTATTCAGCGGACGGTGCTGGTCTGCAGTACTAAAACCTAAACCTGCTAAAATTTCGTTAGCTCTGTATTCGATGTTGTAACCATCCAAAGCCTCAAACTCCTGCTGTTTATCACTTAGTTTATATAAAACCTCTTCGCTGTAATCAGTTTCTATTTTTTTTAGCAGTTCCTCAATCTCGTCATGCAGCTGGTTTTGGCGCTCAAAAGCTTCCATAGCCACATGCAGAATACTATGGTGCGATTCGTAAGAAAGTAAATCCTGGTTTAAATAGCCAATTTTCAAGTCTTTCGACATCGAAACCGTACCCGAAGTTGGCGCATATTCACCTACAATTATTTTTAAAAGTGTCGATTTTCCCGTTCCGTTAGCGCCAATTAGGCCAGCTCTATCGCCCGGTTTAATGTGCCAGTTCGCTTCGTCGTATAAGGCTCTTGAGCCAATGAGGAATGTTAAATTATTTATTGAAATCATTTCGGCTGCAAAAGTACGAATTTTAAAAGCTAATTCCTTTTTGAAAGCGAAATAGACAAATGCTTAACAATTTTGATTTTTTGGAAAGCATAAACACCAGAATTTTTTAAAGTTTGTTCCTGCTATTCACTACAATCTTTTAAAAACTTCTGTCATTCTGAGGAACGAAGAATCCCTTTCATCGGTTACAGGTTCTTCGTTCCTCAGAATGACAGCATATTCAGGGTTGCTGCAATCTTAAAAGGATTTTCGCTACTATCAGGTTTAGAAACAAAAAATTGTGCTTCGTATTATCGGTTGCATGGTGCAAACTTAATTCCGTCTGTTAAAGCAAGACGGCAATAAAATAGCCAAGTCGCATTAAATATCGTCATTTCGACCGAAGCGGAGAAATCTTTGAAAATGAAATAATATTGAATTTTCTCCAAAAAGCGAATAACTGCGCTAGTCGAATTCATATTGCATTTCATTGCTGATGACTTCAGTCAACGGTTAAAAAATTAATACATTTGAATTCAAAGCTAGAAACGCATGAACAACGAAAACATTAAAATATTAAGCACAGAAATCCTTTCAGATAATTGGTACACCTTAAATAAAATCACATTCGAGTATAAGAAGAAAGATGGTACGGTCCAAACTCAAAATCGTGAAGCTTACGATAGGGGCAATGGTGCCACCATTTTGCTTTATAACAAAGAAAATCAAACTGTAATTCTTACCCGTCAATTTCGGTTGCCAACTTATCTTAACGGCAACGAGAGCGGTATGTTAATCGAAACATGTGCTGGCTTGCTAGATAAAGACAATCCTGAAACAGCTATAAAACGTGAAACAGAAGAAGAAACCGGTTATAAAATCAAAGATGTACAGAAAGTTTTCGAAGCCTATATGTCGCCAGGTTCAGTAACCGAAATCCTTTATTTTTTCACTGCAGAATATTCAAAAGATATGAAAGTAAGTGAGGGTGGCGGTCATCACGAAGAACAAGAAAATATAGAGGTGTTAGAATTGCCCTTTCAAAATGCTTTAGAGATGATTAAAACCGGCGAGATTAAAGACGGCAAAACGATTATGCTTTTGCAGTATGCGCAGATTAATGCTTTAATTAAATCATAAGCTTTGTATTCAGCTAACATCAAAATATTTACAAACTCTATTAACAGGAAATAAAATTTTAAATTTTTTAAGTTGTTGATTTTTTATTTACATTTGTACTGTAATAAAAATAATTACAGAATGAACAATAGCAGATTTCCAATTTCCTTACACATACTTACTTTGCTTGATGATGCGGAAGGAACATTGGTAAGTTCTGATTACTTAGCCGGAAGCATTAATATCAACCCGGTTTTGGTTAGGAAAGAGATTATTAATTTGCGCAAACATGGTTTTGTTGCTAGTAAAGAGGGGAAAGGTGGTGGTTCTTTTTTGGCAAGAAATGCAGCTGATATTAATTTAGGTGAGGTTTATAAAGCAGTTAAAAGCAACACAATTTTAGGGCAAAGTAAAAACGAGCCTAACCCAAAATGTCCAATTGGTAAACAAATCAACCAGCATTTGAATACACTGTATAATGATGCTGAAAAAGCTTTAATCGAAAATTTATCAAAACAAACGCTTGCAGATTTCGCATCAAAATTCAAATAAAAATTTTTTAATAAAAACTGTAACAAAATATGTTACAATAAAACTCAATAATCAATAAATTAAAATTAAATAACATGAAAGTAGCATTAATAGGCGCCTCAGGATTTGTAGGTAAAGCCCTTTTAAACGAATTAGTAAGTCGTGGGAATGAAGTAATTGCCATTGCCCGCGATACGGATAAAATTGAAAGCACAGATGAAAATGTAACCAAAATCGCTGTTGACGTTTTGGATACAGAAAAATTAGCAGCAGCTTTAAATGGTGCGGACGCTGTGATCAGCGCTTTTAACGCAGGTTGGACCAACCCAAATTTATATAACGATACGGTTGCAGGTGCAGAAGCTATTCAGAAAGCCGTTAAAGCATCGGGTGTTAAGCGTTATATTTTTATTGGTGGTGCAGGTACTTTACAAATCGATGGAAATCAACTGGTAGATGGACCGCAGTTTCCTAAAGAAATTTATCCTGGGGCATCAGCTGTGAGAGATTATTTTAATACACTAAAAGAAGAAAAGGAATTGGATTGGTTATTTTTCAGTCCTGCAATTGAAATGCATCCAGGCATTACCATCGGCCGTACAGGTAAGTACCGTTTAGGAAAGACTTCTCCGGTTTTTAATGAAGAAGGTCGCTCAATTTTATCTGTAGAAGATTTATCTATTGTTCTGGCTGATGAATTGGAAAACAATGCACATCATCAAGAGCAATTTACGGCGGCATACTAGCAGGATGATGTAAAATGGATGATGTAAGATGGACGATGTAGCTTTAGGAAAACGGTTAAAATGGTTTAATGATAAATTTCCCTTAGGTAAAACCATTATTCGCAGCAGCTTTGATTTTCACATTAAAGGTTTGGAAAAAGAAGTTTTTGGTATAAAATTCAGAAATCCCGTTGGTTTAGCGGCAGGTTTTGATAAAAATGGTGAATACGTAGAACCTTTGAGTAACCTTGGTTTTGGCTTTATTGAAGTGGGTACCGTTACACCGATGCCGCAACCCGGAAATGATAAGCCTCGAATGTTTCGTTTACCGAATGATGAGGCTTTAATAAACAGAATGGGTTTCAATAATAAGGGAGTTGATGTGATGGCGGAGCGTTTGCGTATGCTAAAAGATAAACATCCTGATATTGTGGTTGGCGGAAACATTGGTAAAAACAAAGCCACGCCAAATCAAGATGCGGTAAGTGATTACATCAAGTGTTTCGATAGGTTATTTGATGTGGTTGATTATTTCGTAGTGAATGTAAGCTCGCCAAATACGCCGGGATTACGTGAGCTACAAGAAAAAGAACCTTTAAAAAACATCCTGAATACCTTGCAACAACGCAATCGTAAAAATGATATTTCCAGACCAATTCTATTAAAAATTGCTCCAGATTTAACCGATGCCCAATTGGATGATATTATCGAAATTGTAGCTGAAACTAAAATAGCGGGTATTATTGCTACCAATACAACCATCAGTAGAGAAAATTTAGCTACCGAAAAAACATTAACAGGTGAAATGGGTGGTTTAAGTGGTAAACCTGTAAAAGAACGTTCAACCGAAGTGATTAAATACCTTTCCGTAAAATCAAATAAAGCATTCCCTATAATTGGTGTTGGCGGAATCCATTCGGCTAAAGACGCACAAGAGAAATCCTTTCGCAAGTTCATCTACGATTTTATCTAAATACCTGGTTTGTTTAGTTAACGGATTTTCGATCTCTTCAATCCGGTAACCACAAATTACACCAGTAATTTTTTCGGCATTAATATTTAGCCTCGCTTCATCGAAAAATGTTTTAAAGGTTACCTTTTGATCAATAAGGTCCTGTTGCTTTTCCGCATTGAAGCCCGTTAGCCATTCAATTACTTCTTGCAGCTCTTTTACGGTTCTACCTTTACGCTCGATTTTTGTAACGTAGTGTGGATATACAGATGCAAAAGTAAGTTGTGCAATTTTTTCATTATGGGTATCAGTCTCTTTCATTTTACACGTAGGTTCGATGGTTACTATAACATTAAAAATTTAGTACTTTGGTTTTACCTATAAAGCTCTTAGCATAAAATGCTCCTTATCAATCGAATCAATTTTCAACTCGAGCCGCTTCCTCCAATCATTTCCATTTTTTTTACTTAAATAATCTTCCATAACTTCATTATACCATTTTAGTCCATTGGAATAAATCCCGATGTTTAAAAACTTGAAACCAGATAGCTGCCGAAGCGAATCTTTAGCTTTGATGGTTTTCTCAGAGTCAATAATGGCCAATTGTCCGGCAGTTAACAGTTGAACATTTCCTCTCCTCAAGTCTTCTTTTGCAGAAAAGTAGTTATAATGTTCTGATAATCCATAATAGTAATCGCCTATTTTATAAAATGATTAGAGGTTGAATATTATGAAAACAATTGGAATTGTAAGTTTAACTCTTCCCACATAATTCCTTGTTCGGAATAAGAATATGCCAAGAATAAGTCCAATGCTAATCATTATAGTGAGAATAAATAACAATTGTTTCCAATTAAAATTATTCCAAAAATGTTCCCAATCTTCTCCTACGCTGGATAATTCGAAGATAAAAGAAATAATCGAAAAGATAATAGCAATGATAGCCTATATAGTAGGTGAATATTTCTTCATATACTCTTTCTAATTGTTGTGGCGGTATCTGACTAAAATGGGGCAATACCAATTTGTCAATTAATTAAAAACTGATATTATTATTAAAGTTCAGAATAGTATGGAGTAATAAGAAATTTTAAAAATAAAATGATACGCAGTGACCGTGATAAATGTATATTATGAAGTTGCACATGCAAAAGTTGTAAAGCTTGCTCAATTTTATTGAAAACCTAGTGCACAAAAAAAGCATCCTTTGATCAGAAGGATGCTTTAAATTTTTTAAGAAGAATTTTCTAAAAACTATTTTGCTAAACCAGCTAAAACAGCATTGTTTTTAGCTAATTGATCGTTTTTAGGTTGAGTAGAGCGACTTCCTAACTCAATGTTAGTTGCTCTTTTTAAAAATGCTACCTCTTGGTGAGCTGTATTTTTATTTCTTCTGTCTTTTCTTTTTAATCTGGTAACTGCCATGGTAATAACCTTTTAATTATTTTATTTGTA
>SEDB01000251.1 GCA_004210715.1 Pedobacter sp. | reverse complement strand
GTGATTTGGATAGGCCGCCCCATAATAAATGTCTCCATTTAAAAAATCAGTCAAGAAACGCAGCGCTTGCATAAAAATCATAAACTGCCCTGCATAGATGAATAACTGCTGTTCTTCAGAGTTTAAAACCTCTCCCATTTCACTCATGTAACCGCTATAAACGGCCTCAAAAATTTCAACGCGAACATCTATCAGCTCAAAATCTATTTCCTCTTCGGTAACCGGAGACAAATACGTCCTCATCATATCACCTACATCGCTTATAAAGTATCCAGGCATTACGGTATCTAAATCAATCACGCACATCCCAAGCCCTGTATCTTCATGCAGCAGCACATTACTGATTTTAGTATCGTGATGAAATGTTCTGATCGTAAGGATATCCTGATCAAGGATATTTTTATATCGCTCAGCAATATCCATGTGTATATCGATTTCACTAATTGCCCAGGCTGCCAACGTTAACCTTGATTCATCAGCAAGTTCTTTCGCTTTTAGATACTGGCTCACACGCAGATTTAGATTGTGGAAGTCTTTAAGCGATATATTCAAAATGGATGTATCAAAATCAGTAAGCAAAGCAGTAAACTTTCCGAACTGTTTAGCTGCCTGATAAGCTTGCTTTGGGTGTCCAACTTTATCAATGGTTAGTGAATTTTGAACGAAAGGAAAAATCCTGAAAGCATACCCATCGGCATAAAGCACCGATTGGCCTGAGCCAGTTTTCACTGGACCGACAAAAAGATATTCCGGGGACTTTTGGTTCAGGTAATTCTGCAAATTCACCATATTATCAATGATTTTTTCCGGCGCTGAAAAAATATCGGTGTTGATTTGCTGAAGGATAAAATCTTTATCGGCAGTACTGACCTTCCAGGTATTGTTAATTAGACCTCCCCCAAAAAGACTATACTTTGTATCAGGTCCTGCTAAATCAAATCCCTTTAGAACTTCTAGTATCATATTTGTTTATATCTGACTTTTCTTAAAAAAATGCTGAAGATTAGCGTTAATGGTTAAAAACCGCTATCATCAAGGGCGAAAACATTTTTGCGATCTTTCCATTTTCCTTTTGTGAAATCAGGGAATTTTTGCGGCATATTTCCTTCTTTCAAAGACTTGGTAGAAAGTGGGGTGATCACGCTCATTGTTACTGAATCGTACACGTCAATTGGTGTTTGTCTTTTTTGTTTTACCGCTTGAATAAATCCGTTGAACACAAACCAATCCATTCCTCCATGGCCAGCGCCCACTGCTTCTTTTTCGTATTTTTTCCATAGTGGATGATCATATTTTTCAAACCATTCTTTAACCGGCTCCCACTTGTGATCACCTTTCGAGTTCTTTTCTATATAGATCGATTTATTTACATCCATCCAAATCCCATCTGTTCCTTGTACCCTAAAGCCGATAGAATAAGGCCTTGGCAGGTGTACATCATGGCTAAGCATAACGGTTTCGCCATTAGCGCAATTGATGAGTGTTGTGGTCACATCTCCGTTTTTAAAATTGATTTTGGCATTTGGATGTCCTGGGGATAAATCTTCAATATAGGCAGCCAATCCTCTTGCCTTGGAACTGAATGATACCAGGTTGGTAAACCGATTGCCCCGATTAATGTCTGCATATTGGATAATTGGACCAGCGCCATGGGTTGGGTATAAATCTCCATCCTGATCAATATTAAATTGTGTACGCCATTGGGCCTCACTTCTGGCATTTGGTCCAAATTCCACTCCACCACCATAATAATCTTTGCCATTATTAAAGAGTACATTTCGAAGGTTATGTTGGTAGCCGCCTTCTAAATGCACCAATTCGCCAAAAATCCCTTGTCTAACCATGTTCAAAGCAGCCATTACATCTCTTCGGTAGCAAACATTTTCCAGGGTCATGTATGGCATTCCTGTTTTTTCAGAGGTATTAACAATGTCCCAGTGGTCTTGAACGGTTAAGCCGGCAATTACTTCACAGCCCACATACTTACCAGCCTTCATCGCATCAACCGCCTGGTCTTTATGAAATTGCCAAGGGGTTGCAATAATTACCGCATCAATATCCTTTCTGTCCAGAAGCTTCTTGTAAGCATCAGTACCGCCGGTATATTCTTTGGCAGCTTGTCTTCCTGCTTTCGCAATGGCGGACCTACAAATTTTCAATGAACTTTCTTGCGTATCACAGATGGCAACAATCTCTACATCATCGCGTAAGAGGCCTTCAGAAATATGGCTCATCCCTCTGGCGCCCACGCCGATGTAGCCAAGTTTAACTTTAGTGTTGTCGGATTTTGCAAACAGTGCTCCACCTGGTAAGATCGTCAGGCCTGCCGCAGTCATGGTACTGTTTTTAATAAATTCTCTACGTTCCATTATCTACCTATTTTTTGTTAGTTGAAATATTTCAATTAGAAAGTATGATAAAACTATAGGCATTCAGAACAAAAAACGACTAAACCAACATCCAAAGCCCAAACAAAAGAATGAACAGTCATAACACTGATAAACAAGTAATTAAACATTGAATTCAAATAATATGGATGTGTAATTTTTGAGTGAAACATAAAAAAGAACAAAGAATATGCAGATAAACGATGCTGTGGACAGGTTAGTGAGCTGAGTTCGATTTCCGAACTGACCGCAATAAAATTTATATTATGTTTTAGGCTGTTGCAATGTTTACCATGCTCCGAAATTTTAGAATCAGGGTCTATATTGCGATCAAGATGCTGAAGTAATTAGCGAAGTTGTCTTTAAGGCAAAAGTCAATAGAAATTAGCCAAAGAATTCAGTTCAAAGGAACCTCTTCGGCGCATAACGGTTTGGCTAAGTTAAGCCCATGCTGATTTGTCGATGAATACACTCGAATTCAGTTCAATAAGATTCTCCAGTGTTAAGATCGAATAGTGTTGGAGACTTTGCCACGCCTATGCCGTTGAACAGAATTTTAACACCAAGCACTTTACCAATTGACTGAGTGTAGGAACTGCTCATCATCAGTTTATTATTGATCAGCAGCGAAACACTTTTATTTTTTACCATCAGTTTCACAGTGCCACCCCTGGCAAAATCGTAACTCATCCTACTCAGATTTTTGGAGGTTCCTTTGGCTTGTACCTCAGAAAAGTGATATTCGGAAAAGGCAGCGCAACTGGGTTTCGTCATTAATACACGATGCCGGCCTTCGCTTCCCAGGATAAGAATGCTGGCTTGCATGCAGGCGACACCTGGTCTGCTCTCTTCGGTTTGTAACTGGCACTGAAACGAAAAATTATCTCCACTGATATCACTGGCGTGAATATTGCTAAAACCTACAAGAAATGGTTTAGCTAGATTCAGACCTGCAGAGTCCAACTGGCTGGCTGAAACAAATAGCTTATCTTTCGATAGAGGCCTCAACTTGGCAATGGGAAAAGCACTAAGGGAATCATTCCCAGAATTTGCTACCCAGCCCTTGGTTCGCATGGAAACGGTAAGGGTGTCAATTACTTTATCCTTATAAAGTAGGCGCACATGAACCACGCCTGGATTTTTAAAGAACTGCACCACTTCCTGATTTGTTTTTATTGGTGTGAGAGGACCTTCATCCATGAAATCTATAATAAATTGTTCGTTACTATCCAGTTTTCCATTTTGTAACAACCTAAACACCGCGGTGTGTGGCACTTCTCCACTTGGATTTTCGCAAATCAACTTTACCTTACCTGGTTTAATTTCATTGTTTTTGATATAAAAGAATACTCCACCAATTGAAATAACCAGTACGAGTGCAGCAATGCTGAGATAAAACCAAAATC
>SEDB01000250.1 GCA_004210715.1 Pedobacter sp. | reverse complement strand
CCATGCTCATACTCCTGTTAGTTGTTGAGCCGGCATCTTAAAACCCTTCCTCTCTCCTAAGCCGTTCTACGATTAGCGTGAGCCTGAACGGCCCCGCATTCTCCGAACGACAAAGGAGAGAGGCGCACTTAGTAGTTTCTCTACGAGAAACTGTGCGCACCTGCCGTGGGCTGCATAGAATGCGGGTCATGGCCTCATATCACTGCACTGTCAAAGCTGGCGCTTCGTCTAGTGCCAGTGCTCATGCGGCCTACATCGAGAGAGAGGGCAAGTACAGATCGAAAGATCGCGCCGATCTTGAAGCCACTGAATCCGGCAACCTACCTAGTTGGGCCGAGCGAAGTTCAGACTTCTGGAAAGCAAGCGATTCCTACGAACGTGCTAACGCGAAGGGCTATCGGGAGTACGAGGTTGCGTTGCCGCGAGAGATGACCCCAGAGCAGCGGCTTGAACTGGTGCGTGACTTCGTCCGCCAAGAGCTAGGGGACCGGCACGCGTATACCTTTGCAATCCACAATCCTCGTGCTGCGCTGGAGGGTGGAGAACAGCCACACGCTCACGTGATGTTCAGCGAGAGACAGCGTGATTCCATCGAGCGTCCGGAGGATCAGTACTTCAAGCGTTGGAATGCCAAGAGCCCAGAGAAGGGCGGCTGCAAAAAAGGAGACGGCTACAAGCCTGCCGAGCAGCGTAAAGCCGAGCTTGTAGACCTGCGCGAACGCTGGGCCGAGTTGCAGAACAAGCACCTGGAGCAGCACGGCCACACAGACCGCGTTGACCACCGCACGCTCCAGGAGCGCGGCATTGATCGCCTACCCGCTGACCATCTCGGGCCGAAGGCGGCCGCCATGGAGCAACGTGGGCACCCCACCCGCCGCGGCCGGGCTCACGCTCTACACCGAGCCGACGTGATCGAGGTCGCCGGCATTCCCAGGTTGGAAAGCCAACTTGAAGTTGAGCGGGGTGAGCTGGTCAAGGTCAGGGCCGAGCAAACCAAACCCAACATCGATGCTGCCAGTTTGGCTGCTGGCCGAGCGGCGTTTCGCGCCAAGTACGAGCAAGTCCAGCAGGCCAAAGCCCAGGAGGCTCAGCGCCAAGAAGCTCAGCGCCAGGCGGAGATGCGCGAACGCGCTGCCCAGAGGCTAGCGGTCGAGCGCGAACGCGAGCGGAAGCAGCAAGACCAGGAACAGGTCCGGCAAGTGAAGCGCGACCGAGGCGGCCCCGACCTAGGCCGATGAACTTTTCCCGGCCGCGTAGCGGGGGGGCGGGTGTGTGGGAATAGTATTTAAGGCGGTGCGGGCAGGGGGTTACGACCCCTGCCTGCACCTATCAAAACCAACCAAGATGGGGTTAGAAATGACTGAAAACGAGGATATCCGGTCCGAGGGCACCGACCTATGACCAAGCTCAACAATCTGCTGGCACGCATCCCTGAAATCCAGGCGCGAGCTAAGGGGAGCACAGGGCGCAAGGCGCTGCCCAAGAACGTCATCCAGTTGCCTGTATGGCCACAGGCTGTTCGAGCCGTGCCGAATGGCTTTCTGCGGTCGGCCCTGTTCGGTGCGATCGGCAAAGGCCGGCGACGGTACATCAACGGCGAGGATCTCGCCGCCATTGACGGCGTGACGATCCGCTACAAGGGTGAACGCCTTGATCAAGGCGACCTTGATGTGTGGGAAAGCGTGCTGCATGCCGTGCGTCTTCAGGAGTTGGGAAGCGAATGCCGTCTCACGTCATACGCCTTGCTGAAGCTCATGGGCAAGACCGACAGTGGCAAGAACAGGACGACGCTTCAAAACCGCATCGAGCGGCTTGTAGCCAATGCTGTGACGGTCAAGCAAGGCCGCTACACGTACATCGGTGGCTTGATTCGCTCCGCAGCCAAGGATGAAGAAACGCAGGAATGGGTGATCGAACTGGACGCGAAGATGCGTCCTCTATTTGCTGACGATCAGTTCACGCAGATCGAATGGAAAGTACGCCATACGCTGGACGGCCAACCACTAGCCCAGTGGCTGCATGGCTTTTATGCATCCCATGTCACACCGTTCCCAATGAAGGTGGAAACGTTGCACCGACTCTGCGGCAGCGAGGCCACCTTGATGAGCGATTTCCTCAAGACGTTGCGCAAGGCGCTAGATGCATTGACGCAAGCCAGTCTGGCTCACGGCGAGGCCTTCAGCTACGAAATTCTTGGTGACCTTGTGCATGTCAAAAAGGTGGTCAAAGGAAGGCAACGGCGGCTGTTGTCAAAACCTTCAAGTGACCAAAAATGATGCTGTCGCAGCGACTCTGAACGATACCGTTCCAGCGACCCCGAACGATACCGTTCCAGCGACCCCGGCATACCGTTCCAGCGACCCCGGCATACCGTTCCAGCGACCCCGGCATACCGTTCCAGCGACCCCGCTATCCACAGGCTGAACAGGCCGCAAACCCGCGCCAGTGCTAGGTTTCGCCCCTGTGGACAACTCAAGCTAATCCTTTCTTAATCCTTTATTAATCGCGAGCGTGCGCGCAACGGCAGTTTTTCTGGCGGTTCGGATGAGTGCCAACCGAGCAAAAAACAGACGCAAAACCCACGGGGTCTGAGACACCCCCCCACGTGGTTTAAGACACACCAGACCCCCCGCTCCGCGCGGGGATGGCACGACCCCAGATCGCGGCACTTCGTGTCCGCTCAGCGGTCCCCGCCGCGCCTAGGGCGCTCCCAGGCGTGAGGCGTGCCGCCTCCCGACCTCCTGGGCTGCGCCCCCAAGCTCGCCTTCGCGAGCTGGGCCCCTGCACAAGCTCACCAATGAATAAATGACCAACGAGTCAGTAACCTTTGAGGACTCGATACCTGCGTGCACCATCACCAAATCCGCCCGCCGTCTCGTCCACCTCAGCACACAAGCGAGGATTCTTCGCGCCGCATTGGGTGAGCTTGATTCGACCCCCACGGCGCTCCAGATCATCCAAAGCAACTTCCAAGGCCCTTTTTTCAGCCCTCAGCGCTGTTATCTCCTCTGGGGTAGGGGTGATGTACCAACCAACGGTAAAAACGCCTAGAACGGCCGTTAAACAGCCTAGGGCCACGATGCCGATGGTCTGCCAGCCCAGGTTCCTCGATGCATTTCGGGCGTTCAGAGTTGCATCGGCCAAGGCGTTTGCGCTGGCCTGGAGCGTCCTGGCCGTGGCGTCGGGTACCTGAGTCAATGCGTCTTCAACACTACGTTGTGCAGCCTCAGAAACCGTCTTCGCAAGTGACTGTCGTGTGTCGTCTAGTTGGGATAAACCAAGGTTCAATTTTTCCAACAAACGCTCTGTGGTTTTTTGTTGGCTATCAACGACTTCGACCAGACCGTAAATTTGTTCCTCTGGTGTTATCAAGATTTATCCTGACCAGTATTTTTTAGGAGTTGACCGGCAGGTCAAAAAGCGCTCTCTCTTCCGGCCTTTTTAGGAAACCATCGAGCCCTGTCATATTTTTGGCTTTGGTTTCTTCGCTGGCATCCATTCGGCTCTTCAAAAATGCCCCTAGTAGGACCAGCCGGCGAGTTTCTTTTTTCCGCTCTTCAGCTTTCTCTTTGTATCGGCCTCGTGCGTCTATTTTGGCTTTCTTGGCCTTAAGCTCTGCAAGCTTCTTGGCTTGTGCCTCGATGCTTGCTTCCAGCTTGGCGGTGCGTTCTGTGGAAGTTGCCATGCTCATACTCCTGTTAGTTGTTGAGCCGGCATCTTAAAACCCTTCCTCTCTCCTAAGCCGTTCTACGATTAGCGTGAGCCTGAACGGCCCCGCATTCTCCGAACGACAAAGGAGA
>SEDB01000023.1 GCA_004210715.1 Pedobacter sp. | reverse complement strand
GATAAAGATTACGAATATGTAGGCATTACAACGAGTGGCACAAAAGCGATGGACAACCTAACTTATGATCGTTTACATGCTGATGGGCAAAAGGTACTTTATCCAACTTTCGTTAATGTTGGAAACAAAGATGCAATTTCTGGAAGTGAAATCTTATTTGTAATTAAGCTAAAAGCAAAACGAAAAATAAATTTCAATCTAAAAATGAATAATGGAATTTTAGTAGATAAATCGCTCCAATCGAAAACGTTTTAAAACAATATTTATTTAGCATAATCTGCTTTCGCAGCGTAATTGGGAATCTTAAAATTTCAGCCATGGTTTTTTAAGGTTCCCTTTGTGTTTATTGTAAATCTAATTCATTTCATGTTTATAATCGTCTAATGTGTCGAAACAAAGGAGCTCACGCGATAATCTTTGATAGGCAATATTCCAAATTAATTTATTTATAATTAATCTAAATAACTATATTTGCCGCCGAACCATCCTAAAAATTTTGATTACTTTCGAAAAAGCTTATGAGCTTTATTGGGAGAAAGTATTTGCAGTTTGTTATAATAATATCAAGGAAGTTGAGCCCGCAAAAGGTATGGTTCAAGATATATTCAAATCACTTTGGGAACGCCGGGCAGAACTTGAACTCGATAACATAGAGCACTACATAATTCGTGCAGCGAAATTCAAAACCTTTGAGTTCATTCGCAATAAAAAAAGTCGCCAAAAACACAATGAATTTCAAATGATGGAATGCTCAACAGCGAATAATTGTACAGAGGAGCAGATTTTATTTAATGATTTGAAAGAAAAAGTAGATGATTTGGTTGATACTTTGCCTTGCCAGTGTAAACGGGTTTTTAAAATGAGCCGCGAACAAGGCATGAGCAATAAAGAAATTGCTTCATTATTAACCATTTCCGAACGTGCCGTTGAATATCACATCACCAAAGCAATGAGTAAACTAAAAATTGGCTTAACAAATATTAATTTTTTGTTCATTCTAGTTACGCTAATTGCCGAGTTATGCTACTTTATTTAATAAGTGATAATTTACTTAAGTTTGTTAGTGGAGAGGCAAATTGATAAAACGGCATGAGTGTTAATAAAGAACTTCTGGAAAAATACCATTCGGGTACTTGCAGTGTTGAAGAAAAGCAAAAGGTAGAAGCATGGCTTTTTAACAATGAAGTGCATGATTTAGAGTTGTCTGCGAAAGAAAAATCCGTTTACAAGGCAGAAATGTGGGCAGAAATTGAAACTATTCTGCCAAAAAGCACACAACACGTTATTATAAAAAGCAATGTTTATTTTATGTGGAAAGGAGCCATAGCGGCTTCCTTTTTTATTGCCATCCTTGGAATATTTTCTTACTTTACTTTTTTTAAAGAATCAAAAGCTACAAATGCTTCATTGTATTTAAATAATTCTTCGGATGTTAAGGTAAAACATGTTAATTCAGCTGAATATAATGTTTCTGTGGGACCAAATACCAATGCAAAAATCAATAACCTTAGTGGAGTAATAGATTTATCTGGAAGTATATTAATTTCGCCTAAAGAAGATGTGAACCTTGTTTTTAAAGGAACTACAAAAAAGGTTACACTAAAAAAAGATCAAGCTTATATCATATTAAAAGGAGAAAACGGTACGAAAGGAATTATTGTAATTAGCGAACGAAACCTTTTAGATCTTCCACCTGTGATGCAAAAACAGATTACCAGCCAATTTGGGATCTAATGAAAATCAATTTTACAATGAACAGCCTGCAGCCACACAAAATTTATTTTCTTTTTTTCATCACTTGTTTATTGTTCAGCTGTTCCGATGACCCAAAAAAGCAGATTGATGCTCAATACGGTTTATATATTTTAGGAAACGATGGTAAAGAATACTTGCTTGAAACAGATCGTTTACAGGATGGATTGCTGAAGCCGGAAAAAAATGGCGTGAAGCTCGATGGTGTTGATATGGATCGTGATGTGATTGCCAAAGATGGTAACTTTTATCATCTGAACAGAAAGACTGCCAAGTTTTCAAAGTTTACGTTAACTCAAACAGCGCTGAAAATAAAGCAGCAGATAAACATGCCTGGTTTTTCTCTCGAAAATTTTAACTGGATAAGTAAAGATACTTTATTACTTACCGGATTAAATACTTCTGGCTATAGCGAGGTTAAGTATTTTTTGATAGATACCCATAAAATGGAAATTCTTAAAAATGGGAATCTGCCCATTCCAAAACCTGTTGGAAAGTTTAAATCCATTTCCGTAGGTTTTCTTAATCAACGTGATAGCGCTATTTTTGTGGGTTACACCTATAATTTTCCGATCAGTATTTCTGATTATTCTACCAGTGATACCATATATGTATCTCAGTTGAAATATCCGGACATGAAACTGATCAATACCGATAAAGATATACGTTCTACTTACCCTGGTGGCGAAAATGCCGTTCAAACTTACAGTTTTACCGCTGCAAATGGGGATTATTACTTTATGTCTTGCCCTGGGATTGCATTGGGAAACCGACCAGATCTTTCAACAGGCATTTTTAGAATTAAATCGGGTAAAAACGAAATCGATAAAAATTATTTCTTCAATATATCAGCGTCTAAAATTGACAACCACGCTTACGGAATGTGGTATTTGGGCGGAAATAAAGTAATTATTCGTTCAGAGCGAAAAGATCTTTTTACTGGCTTGGGCGATCATTACAGCGTTGCCCATTTTGAATTTTACGTATTGGATTTAGAAACCAAATCGATAACAAAACTAAACCTTCCATTGGATAAGGGGACGCGTAGAGAGTGTGTAATTGTTCAAGGCGATACAGCTTATATTGCCGTTAATTCAACCAAAGAAGGAAACTTTATCTGGCTTTATAATATCAAAACCGGAAATCTAAAAAAAGGACTTCAATTGGCTGGAGATACCGATTTTATTCTTCGAATAGATCACTTGAAAGACTAATTTAAATTATTTTAATTTTTTTTCATTTTCCACCTTCGGGAAAATGAAAGTTGTGCTACTCCTTTTTAAATGCACAATATTAAAATAATGTTATATCGAAAAATTTTACTCGTTTTCCTTTTTTCCGGTCTTTCTCTATTAACTTTTGCTCAAAAACAATATCCGGTTTCCGGTTATGTTAAAGATGGCGATGAAGTGATTACAGGCGCATCGATTTTGTTAAAAAACACCAAAATCGGAACCACCAGCAACGAATCAGGCTATTTTGAATTTAATGCGCTTGCCCCAGGTAATTATACTATCGAAGTTTCTTACATAGGATATCTTAAAGCTACCAAACAAATCTCAGTTAAAAATGATGGGCGAACAATGGTCAGTTTTTCCCTCAAAAGAGATCAACAGCAACTCGGCGATGTAGCCGTAAATGGTAAAACCCAATCTAGAAAAATAAAAGAAACGGGCTTTGCGGTTAATTCTATCGACACCAGGCAATATGCAAACACCACAAGCGATTTAAATCAGATTTTAAATCGCAGTGCTGGTGTAAAAGTGAGGGAGCAAGGTGGATTAGGATCTGCATTTAATTTTTCAATCAACGGCCTTTCTGGTAGCCACATTAAGTTTTTTATTGATGGAATTCCGCTTGAATCTTATGGAAGTGGAATGACATTGAACAATATTCCGGTCAATCTTGCAGAGCGTGTTGATGTTTACAAAGGCGTTGTGCCTGCTTTCCTAGGTTCTGATGCCTTGGGTGGTGCCGTAAATATCATTACTAAAAAATCTAAAGGTAAATCGCTGGATGCCAGTTACAGTTTTGGTTCGTTCAATACCCATAGGGCATCTTTAAGTGGAAGTTTTACCGCACCGAAAAGTGGTATCACTACCAACGTAAGTTCTTACTACAATTTTTCTGATAACGATTACCTCATGTACAACAACCCGGAAGCAAATGCTTTGTTGCGAGTGGTTGAAAACGGAATGTTTGTTACTAAAGATAAACTTCGCAGGTTTCATGATGGGTACGAATCTTTTATGGGGCAAATTGAAAGCGGAATTTCAAATAAGAAATGGGCTGATGTGTTGGTGGTTGGTTTAACCTACACTTCCAATTTTAAGGAGCGCCAAACGGGTGCAACCCAAGAAAAAGTGATCGGCGATATGACCAGTAAGGGGCATAATATTATCCCCTCAATTCGTTACCGCAAAGAAAACCTGCTGGTAAAAGGCCTTTCGGCCAGTGTGTTTGCTAATTTTTCATCTAACAAAAATATTGTAACCGATACCAGTGGAGCCGTTTACAACTGGGACGGTACCATCAGATCTTATCGAGGTGGTAGTGAGCTTTCGGGGGAGAAGAAGTCGATTACAAATTTTACAGGCCACAATGCTTTGGCTCAAATCAATTTAGGTTATGCGATTAATAACAATCATTTGGTCAACCTGAATTATAACCTTAATAGTTCTTACAGGGAAACCTTCAATGAGATCGACCCATATAGTACAACCTATGACCGATCGAACCGACTTAATAAAAACATTGTGGGTTTGAGTTATCAGCAAACTTTTTTCAACAATAAATTAATCAATAACTTCTTTGGTAAGTATTTCGGATTAGCGGGAAAAGTATATGATGCCAATAACAATGAAACAAACCAATTAAAAAGTTACTATGGTTATGGTGTCGCCTCCAGCTATAAAATATTTGGTGGTCTAGGTGTTAAAGCGTCTTATGAGCATGCGTTTCGCTTACCCAATCTGGAAGAGTTGTATGGCGACAGGCAAACCGTTTTGGCCAATCCAAACCTGAAACCTGAGAATAGTGATAACTACAATTTAGGCTTGTTTTATTCGGTAAATTTTGGAAAGCATAAACTTTGGGCAGAAGCTTCAGGTTTCTACCGAGATGCTGATGATTATATTGTATCAACACCTTCAACTGCCGGATCAGATGGCAGCTACTCTCAATTCTACAATGTGGATGGAATTATAATCGATGGTTTGGAAGCTGAAGTAAAGTACGATTACAATAATTTATTCAGTGTATTGGTTAACATGAGCTATCAAAATGCAGTTGATAGACAGCAGTATGCTTATGGAACGGTGCGTGAAAAAATCACTTACCTCAGCAGAATTCCTAATCAGCCCTGGCTTTATGGAAATGCCGATTTCAGTATCGGAAAAGATGATCTGGTAGGTAAAGGCACGAGATTGCAATTCAATTGGTTCACTCAATTCATTCAGGATTACTCTGTAACGTGGTCTAAACTGGGCGATGAAAACACGAAGGATTATATTCCGCAACAATTGATTCACAACGCTGCTTTAACCTATTCTCTTCAATCCGGTAGGTACAATATCACATTGGAAAGCCGCAATCTTACCAATCAAATCGCTTACGATAATTTCAAGCTCCAAAAGCCTGGACGAGCAGTCTTTATCAAATTCAGGTATGTCATCAACAAAATTTAATTAATCAATTATACAAATATGTTTACTACAATTAAAAATCAAGGCATGGCATTGGTCATGGCTGCAGTGTTGTTATTCAGCTTTAGTAGCTGTAAAAAAAATGGAAGTGGAGGAAATGAAAATCCTGATGGTAAAGATGCCGAATATGCAGTAATATTCACTGTTGGCGATGCAGATTATTTATTGAGTGCTTCTTCATTAACCAGTGGAACCATTACGCCAAAAGGTAGTGGGATTGACGTGACGAACATTTTTACCTGGGGAGAAAATATTATCCAAAAAGGAAGATATTTCTATCATTTAGATCCAAATGAAGGAAAATTTGGGAAATACAAATTCGAAAACAATAAATTAACTACTGAAGGAGAAATCCCTTTCAGTGTATTTCCAAGTCCATATTTAGGCTGGCATGTATGGATTACTGATACACAAGTAATGTTTGGTCCACGAAGCAGTAACATGTATGCAATTATCGATGTAAGCACAATGAAGTTAGTGAAAAGTGGAGAATTTGATAAAACATCTATCCCTGCAGATCACAGTAGAAGGGTATTTTCTGTTACACCAAAAGGCAACAAATTGTTGATTGGTTACGGTTTATATAATGAGAAAACATTGGTTCATTATGATAAATCTTACCTGGCTTCAGTTGATTATCCGAGTTTGGAAAACTTTAAAGTAACCAGTGAAGATGAGCGTTCTGCACCACTTGGAACATTAAGAAATGGTTATTTCAGTCAGTTCACAGATAATGGGAATACTTATATTTTAACGAACCCAATGCCAATGTTAGGTGGTAATAAACCTTTAATGCCTACTGGGTTTTTCAAAGTTGGCACAAGCGGAACAGAATTAGATAAAAACTATTTCTTCAATACATCAGCTTTGCTGAATAAAGATAACCAATTGGGTGTTTGTTATTTAGGTAATGGTAAAGTGTTAATGATCAATGCTAAAGATGCTGCAACAAAAGTAGTTGTTAGGGATGATTGGTGGTATGCTTCTATGTGGGAATATGTTGTTGTAGATGTTAATACGCAGCAAATTGTGAAAAGATTAAATTTCCCGCCATTGCTTAACTCACGTTCGGCTGTGGTACATGATGGTAAAGCTTATATTGCTGTTAATGATTCTACAGCTGATGCGATTTACATTTGGGAATATGATCCAATCGCTGATACACTTAAAAAAGGTCTGAAAGTAGAAGGCGGTACTGATAATACACCGATACTTTATAAATTAAATTAATAGCTCTTTTCTTAGTTAATAATGCTCCTGAACGGCTTAGGCTGTTCAGGCATTATTTAAACACAACTACAAAACTTTATGTTTAATAAAATAAATGCCTGGTTTCACCTTTGGCTTGGACTTGCATCTGGAATCATAGTGATTATTTTAAGCATCACAGGCTGCATTTTGGTTTTTGAACAGGAAATCAAAAGTCTAACTTATTCCTATTTACATGCTGAAAAACCAACGGGTGCAAAGATACTTCCACCTTCAGTGCTCTATAAATCTGTTGAAAAGGCCTTTCCAGGAAGAGAAATTGAATCGGTTTGGTACCACGGAGAAAATCACACCGCTCATTTTAGTATTCATGAGATGGATTCGAGTGTATATGTGAATCCCTATACCGCTGAAGTGGTTGCCATCGCAAATGGGGAGAAGTTTTTTGCTTTTATCGATGCCGGACACCGGCATTTATGGATGCCTAGAAAAATTGGACGTCAGGTGGTAGGTTGGGCTACATTTATATTTTTTCTGCTTACACTCAGCGGACTCATCCTTTGGTGGCCAAAGAAATGGAATAAGGCAGGTAAAAATCAGGCTTTTAAAATTAAGTGGAAAGCAAAGTTTAAAAGGGTCAATTATGATTTGCATAACGTTCTGGGGTTTTATTCTCTGGTTATTGCGCTTCTAATGGCTATTACGGGGCTGTGTATGAGCTTTTCATGGTTCTCAAAAGGTGTTTATTGGGTTACGGGTGGCGAGGGTGGCCCTCGGAAAAAGAGAGAAAAAGTAGAGGTTTCTGGTCCGGCAAATAAACCTGCATTAGAAGTAGCAGATATTATTTGGCATAAGGTGGTAAACGAAATTGCACTTTACAATAAAAACGAGGCGATTATTCATTTTCCTGAAAATCCAGATGAGGCAATTTATGCCTGTACCGATATGACGAACGGCTTTTGGAGAGATCTTAGTTTCGATCCGCTGAGCTTAGAATTACTACCCAGTTCCAATAAAAGGTTAATTGAGCTTAAATTTCCTGATCAGGTTAGGAAATTGAATTACGGAATACACGTTGGCGCAGTTGGAGGTCTAACAACTAAAATTCTTTACTTTTTAGCCAGTTTAATCTGCGCCAGTTTACCCATTACCGGATTTTACATTTGGTGGGGAAAACAAAAAAAATCAAAAAAGAAGAAAGTACAAACTGTACTATAAAAGCTTAAAATTATGAAAGATCTATTATTCGTTGCAGCAGGTAAAAAACCTGTTAGTGGAAAGATATTGTTTATACTTTTCGTTATGCTGACCAGTTTTTTATTTGCCATTAGAACACTTGCTCAAACAAGTGATGCTGTTACAGGAACGGTGTTAATGGCAGATGGAAAACCGCTTGAATATGCATCAGTAGCACTTCAAAATAGTGATGGAAAAGGGATAAAGGGTACTTTGACAGATTCATTAGGCAAGTTTAAATTCTCAGAAATACAACATGGAAATTATAAAATTTCAGTTTCGAGCATGGGGTTTATTACACATCAAAGTAATGTTTTCAATATATCCAGTCAGCGTAAAGGCATGCATTTTGGCCATTTGAAATTAGCTGAAGATGCCCAAACTTTAAATTCGATAAACATTTCTGTTCAAAAGAAAGTGATTGAACAAAGTTTGGATAAAATGACCATTAACGTTGAGAACAGTATCTTATCCGAAGGAAACACCGCTTTAGAATTATTGCAGCGTGCGCCAGGCATTAAGGTTGATGAAGATGGTAAAATATCGTTAAAAGGAAGGCCAGGAGTAAATGTGATGATTAATGGTAAACTCACATTCTTGTCGCCAGCAGAACTTGCCGTTTTGTTGAAGGGAACGAATTCGTCGTCAGTTTCGAAAATCGAAATTATGGCTAATCCTTCAGCGAAATATGATGCCGCTGGTCATGCAGGAATGATCAATATCATTATGAAAAAAAGCCAGATTAAAGGAATGAATGGTTCCGTTTCATTAAATGGGGGTGCCGGGAGAAATGCCAGATATGGTTCTGGTTTTACATTAAATTATAAAGATGCCGGTTTTAATATTTTTGGAAGTTATAATTATGCCTATCGTGGAGAAACTGAATACTTAGATTTTAGCCGCCGCTTTTATGATAATGGAATAATAGATGGTAATTATAACCGGATCTCTAATCAACATACCGAAACAAATGAGCCACTTAATACAAACAATTTTAGGTTTGGAGCCGATTTAGAAATCAACAAATCAAATTCCATTGGTTTTTTAATCAACGGGAATATTGGAAAATATTTGCATGATAGCCAAACAACCAACCGCTTAACAGCTTATGAAGGCAATTTGATAACAGATTTAAAAACAAATAATTATGATCAGCAAAGCTGGAAAAATATTACCTATAACCTAAATTATCAACATAAATTTGATAAGGAAGGCCAGGAACTATCTGCTGATGTAGATTATGCAAGTAATAGCTTCACCTCAAACCTAAATTTAGATACTTATACTCTTCCTTCTGCATCAAATCCGAATGGAGAAACGGCCAGCAGAAAAGGTTATGTTCCTGCCAAAACCAATGTTTATGTGGCCAAGTTAGATTATAACGACAAATGGGGGAAAGGTTTTAAATTTGAAAGTGGTTTGAAAAGTTCAATCATTACTTCAGATAATGATCTCGTTTATCAAACCTTAAACCAAGGCAAATATGAATACGATAGAAATAGCAGCAATTACTTTAAATATGAGGAGCAAATTCATGCAGGGTACATCAACCTCAGCCAAGAGTTTAAATTTTTTAGTTTTCAATTCGGATTGAGGGGAGAATACACCAATACTGGTGGAAACCAGGTAACAACAAATACCGTTTTCAAACGGAATTATTTCCAGTTGTTTCCAAATTTAGCATTGAATAAACCACTTGGAGAGCAGAATCAAATTCAGTTTGCTGTTAGCAGGAGGGTGCAAAGGCCAGATTATGGTGATTTAAATCCGTTTCGGGTATTCAGAGATCCGCTCTTATATTATGAAGGTAACCCGAATTTACGACCAGAGCTTACACAAAATTTTATCATCAGTCATATTTTTAAAGGCAAATATACTACCGCCATAAACTACAGCAGAACAAAAGATGTTATTACCTGGATTACCGGACAGGTTGATGCCATTAATACCACTTTTGAAAGTCCTCAGAATTTGAAAAGTTTAACCAATTATGGCATCAGTTTTACTGGACAGACAAATTATTTTAACTGGTGGAGTGCTACAAATTTTGCCAATGTATATAAAAATGAATATGAAGGCGATGGTAATATTGGGGATTTTGTAAATGGTTTGACGAGCTTTAGTTTCAACACTCAAAATTCATTTAAAGCTGGTAAGGGCTATACCTTTGAACTTAGTGGCTATTTTAATTCGAAATCAGTTTATGGAACAGGCATTCAGAAAGCCTATCACGCTGTATCAGTTGCCGGGCAAAAAATGCTGCTCAAAGATAAAGCAAGTATCAAATTGCTGTTCAATGATATTTTTCAATCGAGCCAATATAAAAACATTACACGCTACCAAAATATTGATATGAATAGCCATGTTAATGTTGATGGCAGAAGATTGATCCTATCCTTTACTTATCGCTTTGGTAATCCATTTGCCATGAAAAGCAGAAAAACCGGGAATGATGACATTCAAAACCGTGTAAAAGGGGGTGGGTAATTATATGTTTTTATTCTGTGTTTTAGATAGGCGGAGGATTGATATTTGATGATCCGCCTTTTTAATTTAAGCCAGATTTTTTTGCATAAACTCAACCGCATTTTCATACATCAGTTTACGCACAATTTTATCAGCACTCAAGCCTAAGTTTATTTTTTTTTGTTTCGAACCAATATCAAGCGCTTTGGTTAAAGCAATAGAAAAGCTATCAAATTCAGTAACATTTCTACAGCAATCAACGGCTTCAACCAAGCCATCAAAATCCGACCCAATGCAGATATTATCCCAAGGTAGAGGCATACCTTCCCATTCGGTTATCTGATAAATTCTGATTAAATGGTTAACCACAAGACGTAAGTGGTAATTGTAATTTTTTCTGAAAGGCCCGTCAATCGTTTTTTGTGAAATAATTTCGTTTAACTCTTCTTCCCCTTCCTTTAAATCTTCCAAATCTTCAGGCTCAGGGTTATTAAAATCGATTTTTGAATTTCCATTGTCGATCTTGCCATTTTGTAAATCATCGCACAGTTCATCAATTTTATCATCAGTATTTTCAGCGCACAATAGTTCAAATTCTTCGCGACTGTAAAATTCTTTCTGTATTCCACCAGGATTATCTTTTCCACCTAAAATTCTCACATCCAACGATAGGCCAATTAAACCATTACTTTCTAAAATTTCACTAATATCTTCGTTATACAAATTAATGGATAGTGGGTAAAAGTAAGTGTCATCAAAAATGCCTGCATTTTTTAGCCAATGCGCTTTATAACCATAACTCTTTTTTATTGGATTAATAACATCCTGGTCGAAAAAATTCCATGAGTTACCAACCAACCCGATATGACTTGCAATGATTGGTTTTTTAGGAATATATCCTTTTTTTCTTAATTGATAAAAAATCCTTCGCGAAATTAAACTCATGTGTTTAATATCTACCAAAACATTGTTTTGGTAGGCAGATGCAATTAACCTTTTTCCGTAAGGAGTAATCCCAATTCCTTTTGGCAACAGCGGGCTTTTAGTTAAAATTTTATTGCCGTAAGCATGTGTAATAAATTCATTCGGAGTTAAATGAGTAGGCGTTAAGTATAATATTTTGTATCCTTTTGAAACAAATGCACTAAAATTTTCAATCACTTTTTCAATATCCTTTACCGAATTATTTAAATCGTAAAAGCTGTGGCCTCCTTCTACATTGAAAACGATATGTAAAGTAGTAAAATCTGTAGGGTCGTAATCCTTTATACTTTTTAATAGTTTTATTTTTTTAGTGGAATCAATTTCATCTTCAGCTCTGGCAGAAGCGGTAATATTTCTAAATTCTTGTTCTAAGGTTTCCCGGTAGGATGTTGTTAATGTATACATTTCTCTTAGCCGATCGTTGTTAATCAGTTTTGGGAATAACAATCTTGCTGCAATTTTTAGAAGCACCTGATCAATCATTCCAATTTCCGGTGGATGCAGCGTTAAACATATCAAATTGATGTTTCCTTTTTCAAGGATGAGCTTTAATGAAGCCTGTGATTCTAAGATGTTACCTAATATTCCATCTTTTGGGGAGAGATTTTGCCATGCTGAAATTTGATTCCCATCTTGCGGCAGGAATAAGGTTTTCAATCCAGGATGGGAGTGAAGATCAAAAAATGCCATAACAAAAATAATTCGTAAACAATTCTAAACTAAAATAATCCTTATTCCACTTCAATAGGTAATTGAAAAAGGTATTCACTCCAAAAGGATTCAGTAAAGAATTACTAATTTACTTATAAATATGGTAATTTACAATACTGATAATTAGGTATTTATGTCTTTTTTTGGGTTTGTCTGATTACTTAAATGTTTTTTCTTAAACGTTTAAAATAAGTACGTTCCTGATAAACCTGAATGAATTTTTTAGTTGTAAATGCGACATACTAACTAAAAGTGAATTACGCTAAATTTTATTTCTGCTTTGGAGATTTTGAGTGAAATTGGGATTCAAAACTTTTAAAATAATAAGCGATAAACGATTTGTAATTTTTATTATTTAATATTCTGTTTCAAAAATGTTTGAGGATTATAAAATCTTTCGTTCAGTTGGTTATTGTTAAAGGTTAACCAGCTGGCACATCCATAATCATCAAATTTTTTACGTATTTCTAAATGAAGATGATGATAATCGCCACCATATTTCCTGCTTTCCTCCTTAGTGAATAAACGGGCCAGTTTTGTGTTCTCATTTACTTGTTGTCCGTTACTTACATAAACCTCTTTTAAGTGTTTATAGCTCGTAAACATAGTTTTTCCGCCTTGTAAAGTATGTCTCACCACAACTGTTTTTTGATTCTCGCCCAAATGAACAGAGCAGATCACACCACTGGCCATGGCATAAACACCAACCAGTTTAGCTTTTGGTTTTGCTGGATTAATATCTATTGCAGTATGGATATGACCTTTGTAATAGCTATCGCGATGATCGCCAAAAATACTGATGATCTTAATATTGGTCAGTATTTTTCTGTCACTCACATCAAATGGAAGAAACCAATTATTGCTAATTTTTTGAGGGGTAACTTCCGAGTAATAAGGTTTCCATCTAGCGCTATCTTTAGCAATGGTTGGTGCCTCTAAAAAACTGGCTGTAAGTAAAAGAATGATAATTGATTTCATCTCGTTAGAATTTTAAAACAAGATAACATTAATCAATATAAAAATCTACTATTTTTTTAGTTGAAAATACTTAACTATATTTTCTTTTCAATTCTATAACTGTTATCTCCGGCCAAATTCCAATTCTTCCCGAAAATCCAATGAAGCCAAAACCTCTATTCACATTCAGATAGCGGCCATTTTCAGATTTGACTCCAGCCCAATGTTTGTATCTATATTTTACTGGGCTCCATTTTATGCCAAAGGCTTCGAGCCCGAACTGCATTCCGTGTGTGTGGCCGGCCAATGCCAGCTGTATTTTCGAAGGGTTATTTTTTACTTGCGCATCCCAATGAGAAGGATCATGAGAAAGCAGCACTTTGAAATCGTTTAACGAAGTGCCTGTTAAAGCCTTTTCTAAATCTCCGCGTTCCCCAAAACCCAAGCCCCAATTTTCAATTCCGACAAGGATAATTTTTTCTCCATTTTTGTTTAATTCAACATGTTCATCAAGTAAAAGCCTAAAGCCAAGTTCAGCGTGGTAGTTTTTTAACTGTTGTAAGTTTTTTACTTTATCAGCCTCAGAAGGCCATTTGATATAATCGCCATAATCATGATTACCTAAAACTGAAAACTGACCAAAGGGAGCTTTAATTTGTGAGAAATGACCAATGTAAGGCTCAATTTCTGAAGCAGCATTGTTTACCAAATCTCCAGTAAAAACAAATAAATCACTTTTTTGAGCATTAATCATATCAATCCCCTTTTGAACCTGGTTGGGTCTAGTAAAACTTCCAGCGTGTACATCAGAAATCTGGGTAATGGTAAATCCATCGAAACTTGCAGGTAAGTCATCAAAATAAAGAGTATGTTTAATTACCCTGTAAGCATATTTTCCCCTCGTAATTCCAAAAACAAACAGCACTACAGTCAGGCAAAACATCACAAAGGCAAAATCTACCCAATAAATATTTCTGCCTAAAACCTGATAACCTTCAGATTGAAAATTTGAAGATATGGATAAAACCAGTCTAACAATATCTCCTATCAGCAAAAAAATAGCAAAAACTATTTCTGAGGTTAAAACGATTAGGAAGGCATGTGTAACGATTTGGAAAAACTTGCTCATTCCCTGTGCCCGCATCTGTGTAATTGCAAAAAATAGCGCTACGGTCAAGCCAATTATAATTACCCAAAAAAATGGAGCTAAATAGGAAGATTGGTTAAGTGAGCCAAACCCGGAAAGTACATAAGCATTGAGTGCAAGAAAAATAGCCACTATGGCCAATATTGGTAAAAGATTAATCTTTCGTTTCATAGTTATTAAACAGAATTGGCATAAAAATAGACTTTAAACGCAGAGAAATTCAGTTCCGTTCTAAACAGCAATTATTTTTACGATTGTTTGATTATTGGTTCTTCACTTTTTGTCCACTTTATCATCACTGAGCGTACGTCATCTAGCGTAAATGGTTTCGAAAGAAAATCCTTCATGCCTGCGTTAAAGCATTTATCTTTATCTACTTGCATGGCATTTGCACTGCAACCAATAATTACTGGAGGCAATATATCTTTATTTTTATAGTGATTTAAAATTTCTATTGTTGAGGCTATTCCATCCATTTGTGGCATTTGCATATCCATTAAAATAATATTGTAATGGGTTTCTTTCGCTAAATTAAATGCTTCTAGCCCATCGTTAGCAATGCTGAATTTATATCCTGATTTCTCAAGCATTTTAGAAGTAATCATTTGGTTGAAAACATTATCTTCAGCAATAAGAATATGAATGCCGGCAATTGGTAAAGCATTGTTTTTAATAACTGGGCTGTTTGTTGTTGATATTATGCCATTTTGATAAAGCTCAATGGGCACAGTAAACAAAAATTCCGAACCTGCATCTGGCTCACTAGTTGCGGAGATATTACCGTCCATCATTTCAGCAAGTTTTCTACATATAACCAATCCTAAACCAGCCCCGCCAAACTTTCGTGTGGTTGAAGGATTAATCTGTGAGAAAGGAAGAAATAATTTTTCCATATCTTCCTGTTCAATTCCAATGCCAGTATCTTTAATAGAAGATATTAATCTATGACTGGTTTCGGAATACCTTAAGCTTAGTTTTACATAACCAGTTTCAGTAAATTTTACTGCATTGCTGAGTAAATTGATGATGATTTGCTTATATCTTATTTCATCTGCTATAACTAAATTGGGTACACTCGCCCCAATTTTAATTATCAGCTCAAGTTTTTTGTCGTTAAACAATGGTTTGATAATGCTTTCCGCGTCCTTAATACATTTTCTAATCTCAAATGGATGATTATGGACTTCCATTTTATTGGCCTCAATTTTTGAGATGTCGAGTAAATCATTTACAATGTCAATCATAATACTATTGCTGGCCTGTAGGGTGTTCAATAATTCCGACTGCTCATTATCTAAGTTTGTTAATTTCAAGAGTTCAGAAGCACCAATAATCCCGTTAAGTGGTGTTCTAATTTCATGACTCATATTGGTTAAAAAGGTTGATTTGGCTATAGTTGCAGCCTCAGCAGCATCTTTAGCCACTATTAGTTTCTGTTGTGATGCTTCTAATCGCTCCTTATTTTTCAAAAGTAAAAACTGATCAAAATCAGCAACCTTTCTGTAAAAAACCAACATCAAAATCATCATGAAAGAGATATTGAAGAATGCCGAGACTAAATCAAAATATCTTGCAGATTCATTTGGGTAGGGCGTAACCAATGATGGGAAAATGTTTTCAAAGACTATGCAGAGAAAAGCTGTAGTGAAAAAAATTAAGATAAACCATGTGGTATACCGCTTTGATAAGGAAAGAATTCCGACGCTTAAATAAAAAATTAAAAATATAGGCGTTGATCCTGTTGATCCTCCGTTCAAAAACCAAGCAGGAAACATTGTTGAACAGTTAAACATGAAGTACCAAAAACGTCCTCTTTCCGATACTCTATCCTTTAACGCATAATAGTAGAATGCAAAATGAACAATTAGATTGAAAACAATTGATAGGTTTACGGTCCAGTCTAATCCCAAAGCAAAATTTGAGATTATACTGATTAAGGAAACAATGATTAAGCATAAACACAATACAGCAAATAGTTTAGATTCAATGCTTATTTTGCGGTTCCTGATGTTTAGAAAATTAATGTTCTTGAGCATTAACTGATATTATAAGTGAGTAAATATAAAATTTTTTAACAAAATTTGATAAATGGCTGATTAGCTCAAAACTCGATATTTCATAATTTACTTTCTTTTACTAGCTTTGTGCAAATATGCTATCAAAAAAGACAAAATACGCCATCAAAGCACTTGTTGCACTTGGTAAAAATGTAGAAAAACCGCCTATGCAAATCTCTAAGATTGCCGAGGAGGAGCATATCCCTAAAAAATTCTTAGAACAAATTCTTCTTGATTTACGAAACGCCGGCTTTTTGTACAGCAAAAAAGGTGCTGGAGGTGGTTACAGTTTAAACAAAAAACCTGAAGAAATTTTATTGGTTCAGGTGATGCGGGTAACGGATGGACCGATTGCTATGGTTCCGTGTGCAAGTTTAAACTTCTATCACAAATGTGATGAATGTGAGGATGAGAAAACTTGCGGAATCAGAAGTGCTTTTATCGATGTTCGAGATGCAACACTTAAAGTTTTAAGCGAAACCAGTATTGCTGATGTGGTCAAAGTCATGAAATAATCTTTTTTGAGAAAAATTACGACTATTCCTATATACTTTATATATTTGGCAGATGAACATCAGTTTTATACATAATCAAATCAATACCCGAATGATGCACTATTGTTGTAAAACAAAGTAAAGGAGGGTATTCGAATAATTTATTAGTATAAAATATTGGATGCTTCTCAGTTTAAGAGAGGCATTTTTTGAATAAAAGCTAACAACACATATGCAAAGTTTCAGAACAGAACTCGAAAACAATATTGTCGAGCAGGACATTATCGATTTAGAGAATAAAATCAAGGCTTTTCGCGATGGAACCATTCACGATGAGAAATTTAGAAGTTTACGCTTAGCTCGTGGTGTTTACGGACAAAGACAACCTGGTGTGCAAATGATTCGCATTAAACTGCCATTTGGAAAAGTAACTTTTAAACAATTATTACGCATAGCGGATATCGCTGATGAATATGGAAGTGGCAATTTGCACTTAACTACCCGTCAGGATATTCAGTTGCATTATGTGAGTTTAGATAGAACGCCAGAGCTTTGGGCAAAACTGGAGCAAGATGATATAACTTTGCGTGAGGCCTGTGGAAACACTGTTCGTAATGTAACAGCATCGCCAAATTCAGGTATTGACAAAGATGAACCTTTTGATGTTTCGCCTTATGCCCATGCTGTTTTTAAATACTTTCTACGTAATCCAATTTGCCAGGAAATGGGCAGGAAGATTAAAATTTCTTTCTCTTCGAGCGATAAGGATACGGCTTTTAGCTACATCCACGATTTAGGTTTTATTCCAAAAATCAATGAAGCAGGCGAACGTGGTTTCAAGGTGTTATTTGCTGGTGGTTTAGGTGCTCAGCCATTTTTGGCAAGTGCAGTTCATGAGTTTTTACCAGAAGACCAATTGATTCCTTTCACAGAATCAGTTTTACGGGTTTTCGACCGTTATGGCGAACGTAGCAATAGAAATAAGGCTCGTTTAAAATATCTGGTTCAGAAATTAGGCTTAGAAGAAGTTTTGCGTTTGGTTGCTGAAGAGCGAATCGCAAACAAAGTGAAAACTTTTGCAATCGATAGAGATGCCGTTCCTCAACCAGCTTTGCCTTTAGAACAAAAATATTCAGCCGTTGAGATTTTGAATGAAACGCATTACAAACATTGGTCGGCAACTAATGTGGTTCCGCAAAAGCAAGATGGTTTTTATTCGGTTTATGTAAAAGTTCAGGTTGGCGATATTAAAACAAACAAAGCTCGGGCTTTCGTTGATGCCATCAAACCTTATGTTGCAGATGAAATCAGGGTAACTCAAAATCAGGGTTTACTCTTAAAATTTGTGCGTGAAGAAGCTTTGCCATCACTATACAACGCTTTAAATAAAATTGGTTATACAACAGCCGGTTTCGATAGTCTGGCTGATATTACCACTTGTCCTGGAACAGATACTTGTAATTTGGGCATTTCGAATTCGATGACTCTAGCCGAAGTGCTGGAAGATGTGATTTACACCGATTTCCCTGAATTTATCTACGAGAAAAACATTAAAATTAAAATCAGTGGCTGTATGAATTCTTGCGGTCAGCATGGCTTGGCAGAAATTGGTTTCCACGGTAGTTCGGTAAAGGCAGAGGGTAAAGTTGTTCCAGCGGTTCAGGTAATGCTTGGCGGTGGAACGGTTGGAAACGGCGTTGGCCGTGTGGCAGAACGTGTAATTAAAGTGCCATCGAAAAGAGCAACAAGTGTTTTGCATTTCATTTTAAATGATTTTAAAGCGAATAACGAGGAGAACGAAAACTTTCATCAATATTATGATAGAAAAGGGAAAGACCACTTTTATCAACTTTTAAAACCTTTGGCTGATTTAACCAATCTTCAGCA
>SEDB01000751.1 GCA_004210715.1 Pedobacter sp. | reverse complement strand
GCTTTTTCAGCACTATATTCAACACCATGTTCGGCTAAATATTCTATTTCCGCTTCGCGGGATAATTTTAAATCTCTAATCGGTGTAATGATTTCAACTTCTGGAATAATGATATTAAAAATCATATCAAAACGCACCTGGTCGTTACCCGCACCGGTACTTCCGTGAGCAACATAATCAGCACCAATTTTTTTAACGTAGTTAGCAATTGCCGTAGCCTGACTAACGCGTTCTGCACTAACAGAAAGCGGATAAGTTGCATTTTTTAATACGTTTCCGAAAATTAAGTATTTAATACAACCATCATAATAACTTTCAGTTTCATCTACCACAGCATGAGATTTTACACCTAAAGCATAAGCTCTTTTCTCAATTTCTTGTAATTCTTCATCAGAGAAACCACCCGTCAAGACCTCCGCTAAAAGCTAAAACTACTTTCTTCTTCATTACTTATTAAATAATAGGGTAAATAAAAACATCAATACTTTAAAGCCCGATTTAGGCTTGGGTTTAACAACTAAACGTTGCTTGATGCGCATAAAACGCTCATATAATTTGGGTTTCTTTTGTAATTCCTCGGCGAACTTCTTTGCTGCATCATGCTTTTGCGTAGCCGGGTCGTAAAGCATGGCAGTGCACATGCAGTTTTTACGCTCCTTCATTTTCAAAATCTCGAAGTTTACACAGCTTTGGCAGCCTTTCCAAAATTCTTCATCCTGGGTTAATTCAGAATAAGTAACTGGTTCGTAACCTAAATCAGAATTAATTTTCATCACCGCCAAACCAGTGGTTAAACCAAAAATCTTAGCTTTTGGGTATAAACTTCTTGACAGTTCGAAAACTTTTTCTTTGATGGCATGCGCCAAACCTGCTTTTCTAAATTCAGGCGAAACGATTAAACCAGAGTTGGCCACAAATTGACCATGACTCCAGGTTTCGATATAGCAAAAACCAGCCCATGTACCATCTTTATGGAACGCAATAACTGCTTTGCCCTCTTGCATTTTATTTGCAACATAGTCAGGAGAACGTTTTGCAATGCCCGTACCACGTGCTTTCGCAGATTCGGCCATCTCGGTTACGATTTGTTCTGCAAATACACGATGTTCAGGAAGTGCAACCTGCACTATAAATTCGTTAATATCCATTCGTTTTCTAACGAAAAATTA
>SEDB01000249.1 GCA_004210715.1 Pedobacter sp. | reverse complement strand
GCTCAAACTGTACCGAAAAAACAATTATCAAATCAATTGATTAATAACCAGGTTGTCGATATTGCCTGTGGCGAATGCCAGTTTAAAATGAAGGGTAAAGATTGTGATTTAGCGGTTAGAATAAATGGTAAATCTTATTTTGTTGATGGCAAAGGCATTGATGATTTTGGCGATGCACATGGCGAACATGGTTTCTGCAACGCTGTGAGTAAAGCCGAAGTTTCGGGTAAAATTGTAAAAAATTATTGATGGTAAAACAAATGATCCATTAGAATATGTGGGGGTGGTTTTGGCAAGCAAAGCCGATTCAACAAAAAAAGTAGGAGTGGTAAGTGATAAATCTGGTTTGTTCTCATTTTCAGGATTGGCAAATGGAGATTATGCCATCAGAATATCAGCAATGGGTTACAACACGATTGTAAAAAACATCAGCATTGCCGGAAAAAACATGAATTTGGGTACACTCAAAATGAAAGAGGATGCAATTGCTCTAAAAGATGTATCCGTTTCTGGAAAGTATGCCTCGGCAACGATCAAAAAGGATACGGTAGAATTTAATGCTGATGCGTATAAAACCCAACCCAATGCTGCGGTTGAAGATTTATTGAAAAAACTACCTGGCGTAACCATTGATAAGGATGGAAATATTTTGGTTCAGGGGCAAAAGGTAACCCGCTTAACCGTTGATGGAAAAGATTTCTTCGGAACTGATCCGAAAACGGCCACTAAAAATTTGCCAGCAGATGTTATTGCTAAAGTTCAGTTAATAGATGCCAAAACTTTGGAAGCTAAAGCAACGGGTATAGATGATGGGCAAAGAGAAAAGGTGCTGAACTTAACCATTAAAGAAGATAAAAAGAACGGTTGGTTTGGTAATGCCAATTTGTTTGGCGGAACAACAGATCGATACAACACTTATTTAAGTGCCAATCATTTCACCAAAAAAATGCAGTTTGCTGTTTTGGGCATGAGTAACAATGTAAGTAATGCCAGTTTTCAATACGAAGATTTAAATAGTTTTACCGGTGGAAATATCGGGAATCTTTTTGCACCGCCCGGAGGTGGTGGTTTTTCCATCAATGTAAACAACGGACGTACCACTATTGGCGGGTCTGGTGTTTTCGATAACAGCGCCATTGGCGAAGTGACAACACACAGTGGCGGATTAAACTTCAGCAATAGTTGGGGTGCTAAAGATAAATTGACATTAAGTAGTAGTTACTTCACATATTTCAGTAAAGGTTTGGGCAACAGGTTTTCCAATGTTCAAGATATTAATCAGGATGACGTGCTAAGAACCGATGAAATTTCCAATCGCAACTCTGATAATCAGGCACACCGTTTTAATTTCAAAGTCGAATATCATCCAGATTCATTAACAGATCTTACTTTCCGATCGAACGCTATTCTAAATTACACCACCAACATCAATAACAGGGAATTTAATTCTTCTTTTGATTTAACAGGTAAAATTAATGAGGGTAATCAATTTTTGGATCAACGAAATTCTACTCCTGCATTTTTTGGCGAACTTTCCGCAACGCGTCGTTTAAAAAAAGGATCAATCATTATCGGATTGAATGGATCGCAAAATACTTTCAATTCCAATTGGCTCAATCAATCATTGATCAATAATTACAATGTTGGAGTGGTAGATATAACAGATTTGAATCAGCAAGCAGCGCAAGAAAATAAATCGCAGAATTATAGTGTTGCTGTAAATTACATCCGGCCAATTGTCGATAAAAAATTGAATGGAAATATCGCCTATATCCGTAACGAAGGTAAAGTGGAGGCTGAACAATTAACCTTGAGCTATAATCCTTTAAACAATACTTACGATGTTGTAGTTCCTGATTTTTCAAATACACTCGAAAACCATACCTGGACACAAACTGCAAGATTGGGCTTGATTTATAATCGCACCGAATGGACGTACAATTTTGGCTTAGGTTTTCAGGAAACAGGCTTGGATGCATCTTCATTTAGTAGTACAGGATTGAATACCAATAATATTGATAAGAAATACTACAATATTTTGCCCCGTTTAAATATCAGTTTCCGAAACAAGAATAAGCATACGCTACAACTTAATTATAACGCGAATGTGAATCTGCCATCAGTGAATGATTTACAGCCTGTTCAAAATAACAGCAATCCGCTCTATCAGCGTATCGGAAATCCTGATCTGGAGGCGAGGAAAAGCCATCGCATGTCGGTTAACTTTAATACATTTAGTGCCGATAATAACAAATATTGGAATGGTTATTTTTTAGTTAATTATACTTTGGATGATGTAGGCAATAACATCAATTATGTAGATGGGGTTCAGTATGTAAAACCAGTAAATGTAGATGGAAATTATTATGTGAACGCAGGCACTTTCTTCGGTCAGCCCACAAAATTAAAAGGGATGCGGATGGGATATGGCATTAATTTATCGCTGTCGCACAATACTTCTTTTATTAATGATGAAAAAAATATAACCAATCGATACAACATCGGACCAAATGCAAATCTAAGCTATGATATTGATGATAAATTAAACGCCGGTATTTATCTGGGCGTTCAATACAGTAAAGTAAATAATTCACAGCCTGGCGCTATTGATAACAAATACTTCAATTTTTATAATAGCGCAAGTTTGAGCTATGAGTTTATTAAAAATACAAGACTTAGTGCAGAATTAAATCATAATGGTGCAGCTGGCAGGTCCGATGGTTTTAATAATAATGTTTTCTTGTTGAACTCTGGTATTGAGCAATATTTCATGCAGCGCAGGATTACATTGGCTTTAAAAGGATTTGATATTTTAAATCAAAACACCAATATCGATCGAACGGTAAATGGCAGTAGGATAGAGGATATTCGTTTTAATTCCATTACCAGGTATTTCTATGTATCATTAAATTATAAGATTACAAAAGTGGGTTCAAAAAGCGAACGAAGTAATCCAAGAAGTACAGTAAACTAAAATTCTTAATTCATAAGGCTATTAGGCTGTTGCGGGTTTTTTATTCTTCGATAAATTTTATCTTTGATGGAAATCCAACTATCATATGAAAAAAAATCTACTACTAATTTTAACTGTTTTCGGTGCTTTACTTTTTTCTAATTGTAAAAAGGGTAAGATCAATAAATTGAATAGCATTAGTTACGGTACATCTTTTGGAATGTGCGCAGGGTATTGTGCTCAAAGTCTTTTAATCAGCGATTCAAAGCTTACTTTTTCAAAAAGTAAAAATGGTTCCACACCAGATACGAAAACATGTTCTAAAACCATTTCAGAAACGGAGGTAAACGCTATTAAGGATTTATTGAATGCGAGCCAGATTTCTAATTTGCCTGAAGTGATCGGCTGTCCGGATTGTGCTGATGGTGGAGCGGAATGGATTTCGGTAACAGCAGATGGCAAAACATATAAAATTACTTACGATTATGGTAAAGCACCTAAAGAATTGGAGGCGGCAGTTGCCAGGCTGAAAGTTCTTAAAGATGGGTTCAAGGATTGTAATTAATAGATCTTCGAACAGAATTATTTATTGACCAATTGGGTAGGGCTGACTTTAATTGTTGAAAGCATTTGCAACTTAAACCCGATATTCGCGAAAATTTTTGTCATGCTAGGCTTGTCGAAGCACAAAAATTGTAGCATTAGCGGGGCGGAACCTAATAAAAGTATTACTGCGCTTGCTTTTCAAAAAAAAGTTTTACCCTTGTTAAGAAGTTGAAAATAAATTCGTCATGGCAAGTCGGTTACCTGAAAATCGCAATGCCTTCATGCTCAACTTAAAACGTATCACTTAAAACGTAAAACTTTTTCTCCTAACCCCTTGATTTATAAAAAGAATTGTTCTACTTTTGCAGTCCGTTTTATGGGCTATCTGCAAGGATGCCGGGGGAGCGGTAAATAATTAAATAAAAAATTAAAAAAGCACAATGCCAACTATTCAACAATTAGTTAGAAAAGGTAGAGTAGCACTGGAGTTCAAGAGTAAGTCTCCAGCGTTGGACAGCTGTCCACAGCGAAGAGGTGTATGTACACGTGTGTACACCACTACCCCTAA
>SEDB01000248.1 GCA_004210715.1 Pedobacter sp. | reverse complement strand
GTGTCAAGATGCTCAAAGATTGGTTCTTCAAAGATATAAACGTTCATTTCTGTAGCAAAACGGCTCATCAAATGCTGCGGACGTTGAAAAACGAAATCCCAACGTAGGTGCGAGAAACATAATAGGTTTTTAGGTAGAAGTGGTTTTTGGATGTTCATATTTATATATTGGGTTAGGGATAAATAATCAATTTGGTGATGAGAAATGGCCTGAAGCTATTTTTAGGGCAGATCCGATGATTTGATGCATGTCATAATATTGATAATTAGCAAGCCTGCCACCGAACGTTACATTTAGCTCATCTACACCAAGCATCTTATATTTTTCAAATATTTCGTTATTTTTTTTATCATTTATAGGGTAATAAGCTTCCTTTTCTGGCGTCCAGTCTTCAGGAAATTCCTTCGTGACAACTGTTTTCGGTTGGGTACCAAATTCAAAATGTTTGTGCTCAATAATCCGGGTATAGGGAATATCTCTTTCGGTATAATTAACTACCGCATTTCCCTGGTGGTTTTCTTCATCAAGTACTTCATGTTCAAACCTCAAACTTCTGTATTCTAGCTTACCAAATCTGTATTCGTAAAACTGATCAATATTTCCTGTGAATACTGTATGTTCTGCAATATCAGACCACTGCTGTTTATTTGAAAAATAATCAGTTCCCAGGCGAACTTCGCAGTTACCTAAAAGACCATCTATTAATTTGTTGTAGCCACCAATGGGTATGCCCTGATATTTGTCGTTAAAATAATTGTTATCGTAGGTAAAGCGGACGGGTAATCTCTTAATGATAAAAGCTGGCAATTCATTTGCCGATCGTCCCCATTGTTTTTCGGTATAACCTTTAATTAGTTTTTCATAAATATCATTTCCCACTAAAGAAATGGCTTGTTCTTGTAGATTAGATGGTATTGTAATCAGAGCCTGATCAATTTGAGATTTGATTTTATCTCTGGCTTCTTGCGGCGTTTTTACTCCCCATAACTGATAGAAAGTATTCATATTAAATGGAAGGTTAAATAATTGCCCCTTATAATTGGCCATTGGACTATTAGTGTACCTATTAAACTCTACAAACGAGTTAACGTAATCCCAAATCGTTTTATCATTGGTATGAAAGATATGGGCACCGTATTTATGAACATTGATATCTTCTATTTTCTCACAATAAACATTGCCACCAATATGATTTCTCTTGTCGATGATTAAACATTTCTTACCATGTTTGATTGCTTCGTGAGCGAACACAGCCCCAAACAGCCCGCTTCCCACAATTAAATAGTCATATTCTTTTTTTTCGTCCATATTGATAAGGGATAGTTCTTTGATATACGCCTACCATAAAACGTTTCAGCTTTGGGATATAAGAAAGTAGATTAATCGATTTCTATGGTTCTTCCATTATCGTAAATGAATACAATAGAGATGAGATTCCCATGATATTTAAATTGAAATATATTATGGTATTAGTATCCAAAGAACTCACATTTAGTCCCTTTGTTTAAAAATTTGGATAATCGGGTAGTGCGCTCTCAGGCTGTAAGTATTTAGCACGTGTAAGCCAAAAAATATCAAGGGTAACTTCTATAATGGGGTGTAATAAAAGCTGTATATAGTTTTTAGTGCAAACAGGGAAAACTTTGCACTAGTAAAATTGTAGCAAATAGATGAATGAGAGATTAACGGAAACACAAGAGTTTTCCGTCTGAACTTAGTTGAAGACTTGCTCTAATGTTAAATAATTCTGTAACACTGCATTCAGGAAGGCAATTTTTTTTGAGTTTCAATTAAGTAATTTTGGTAGTAAGTTACTCTTGAATAAAACTTAAAGCATTAATCGCTAAACAAAAGAAGCGCTAAATCATTAGCGCTTCCCGGCAAATATTTTAAGCAGCATGTATTACTTCAAAGCCTCCATACATGGCCATTTCTGCAGAATGCTCAACTGTTAATCTTAATTTCATTTTTTCTATAAGCTCCCGAGCTGCGGTAATGCTTCTGTGAAGATCGTTATTTCCTCTAATTTCAATGCCTCTGGTTAATAATTTAAACTTGCTAGGCTGAAATTTATCGATGAATTTTTGAAGATCCCCGCTAATTTGAGTAGTGGTCTTTTGCATAGTTTTCTATTTTATTTAGAGGTTAAATAAAATGATCACTTGTTTTGTTTGCACCGTTTTATCAACAGAAATCCACTTATAAACATATTTTTATCTAGATTGTTGATAATCTGAGATTTATTAAAAGTATTTTATATTAAAAAAAGAGGAGTTATGCTACTCCTCTTTTTTTAATCATAATAACTTAATGTTTGATCTTACATTCCAAAACCACCATCAACAGATATGGCTTGTCCGGTTACATGTGGAGATGTTGCAAAAAATACAGCCAAATTTCCCATATCTTCTGGTGTTTGTGCAACTCCTTGAGGAAGCAATGTTTTCTGCTGGCGCTCCCATGAAGCATCTTCTGATTCGCCATCATTTGCATAAGCCTTGGCCAGGCCGTCATCGCCACGCCACATGCCTGTACCCACAATACCCGGACAAAGTGCATTTACGGTAATGCCAGTATCAGCTACTTCAAGTGCCAATGCATTGGTAAAACCAACTACGGCAAATTTTGAAGCACAATATGCAGCAAGCAGTTTCATTCCCTTTTTACCTGCTATTGATGCCACATTGATAATTGTACCCGATTTTTGAGGTAGCATAACTTCCAATTCTGCTTTTGCGCAAAGAAATACGCCTCTGGCATTTACGCTTTGAATTTTATCCCAATCTGCTGCGGTCATTTCCACTGTTTTATGTATCCCAATAACGCCCGCATTATTTACGGCAATATCAATGGTTCCAAAATCAGAAGCTATTTTTTTAAAAGTTGTCGATATTTTGTTTTCATCATTTACATCAATCTCGTAGGTTGATACTTTTACGCCTTCTGCTTCAATTAATTTTTTTGTTTCTTCAAGCGTTTCAAGGCTAATATCTGCTAATGCTAAATTAGCGCCTTCTTTTGCTAAACTTAATGCAATACCCTGACCTATGCCACGACTTGCTCCGGTAACTACCGCAATCTTCTGATCTAATTTTTTCATGATATAACAATTTATATCTGAAACGTATAGTTAAGTTTATCGTTTTGAAATATTTGAATATGATACATATCTGCTACTAAATGTTGTAAATGAAACAGATGTGCTATATTAAGTTTAGAAAAACTTGAGTAAACCAAGTGAAGGTAGGGTATTTAAAAAGAAGTAATTTGGTGAATGGATATGAAAATATGCAGACATAAATTTTCCCTTCGGGTATTTGGCTATTACCTCAATGATTTATTTAAAGGATATGGTACTACTGATCATCCATGTTTTTACTTAACCACGGCTATCTTTACCCTGGCCAACTTTATTGATGATACTCCAGGCAAAAATGATCCAAACACAAATTACGGTGCTTATTCCTAATTCTATGTCGGCAATTTTACCGGAAAGTAATAGCGCAGTAGCAGATATCAGACAGGAAAATAAGAAAAATAGGAAATTTTTCATAATGATCTGATTTATATGCTGTTTACAGTTGTCAAGATAATGAAAAAGTATTTAATTATGAAATTTATTTTAAATTATGCTATTGTTAGTCAATGTTTTAACTAATTTTTAAGGCTGTTATTGAATATTTGATTTTTTTAAATGAAAAAGCGCAATAAATATTAATATCTATTGCGCTTATGAGATTGCTAAGAAAACAATTCAGATTTGAAATGAACTCATTTATAACCAAATTTTAGGAGCGATCAATGCGGTATAATCTTCCACCATCGGTTATGGCATACAATGCATTATCAATTCCTTGGGTAATATCTCTAAATCTTTGGTTTTCACTCGCCAGCAATCTTTCTTCTCCCACCACGCGATTGTTATCAATTACTAATCTCACAATATGGGTAGCGCTTAAAGATCCGATGAAAAGATTATTTTGCCATTCTGCAATGCGATTGCCAGTGTAAAATGTCATTCCGCTTGGCGAAATTACGGGATCCCAATAATAGGCTGGCTGTTCCATACCATTTTGTTGCTGAATTGGCGCCCCAATGGCTGCTCCACTATATTCGATACCATAAGTAATTGTTGGCCATCCATAATTTCTTCCACCCTGTAAACGATTAAGTTCATCGCCACCGCGAGGACCATGCTCGCTCTGCCAAATTTCTCCAGTTGCCGGGTGTACTGCTAAGCCCTGTGGGTTTCGATGACCTATACTGTATAATTCTGGCAATGCACCTGCTGTTGAGAAAGATGGATTTCCTGGAGCTGGTAAGCCATTAGTTGTGATGCGTATAATTTTCCCAAGCCCGGAAGTAACCGATTGTGCCAACGGTCGTGTTGGTAAATCAGATCGCTCGCCTGTGCTTACAATTAAATTTCCGGTACGATCGAAAAGAATCCGGCCACCATAGTGCAAGGTGCCATTATAAGCTGGCCCTGCCCGATAAATTACAGTAACATTTTCTAATACTTGTTCATTTTGAGCAAGTCTTCCTTTCGCAACTGAAGTTTGTGTACCACCTGAAACATTTTCAGAAAATACCCAATAAATCATTCTATTGCTTGAGAATTGCGGATCGATGCATAAACCGAGCAACCCACCCTGACCTGAGGGATTTACAGCAGGTAAGCCGGTTATGGCGTTACTTAATGCACCTGAAGTGGTTGCAATTCTCATTGTACCTGCTTTTTGAGTAATCAATAATCTGCCATCTGGCAAGGCAGTTATTCCCCAAGGGGCGGTAAGTCCGGTGCTAATTGCAGTACCTTGAAAAGCTGTTGTGGTGCGAACAGCCTGAATTCTGGTTTGGCCTTTAAACGCTGCTGTATAATTCGTATTCGGTGGATTTGATTCAACTCCGGGACCAATGGTCGGGTCTATTATAGTTTCGTCATCTAATCCGGGTTTTGAACAGGAAGCTGTCATGATTATTCCAAACGCAACAGCAATTAAGTGAAATTTAGTTTTCATATTGATCAGTTTTAGCTTGATGTAGTTATAAGCTAACAATTTCGGAACAGGTTGGTTTTTAATTGTTTAAATTGCTGCCAGTTTGCTCTGGAGATTTAAAGTAGAGTAAGGTGTAAAAAAAAAGATCAAGCCATTTTAAAGGTTTGATCTTTTTAAAAGCATTACTAAAAAATGAGTTATACAGCTGTATATCCACCATCAGCAATAATGTAACTTCCGGTTGTGAATGATGATTTATCGGAGCTTAAAAAAGCAACCAAATCAGCAATCTCTTCAACTTTCCCCAA
>SEDB01000247.1 GCA_004210715.1 Pedobacter sp. | reverse complement strand
TCCAAAATATAATTTACATTTTTTAAACAAAACTATTGCCAGTGTGTTAATACTTCAACATTTACTTAAAAAATTAACACTATGGGAAATTTATTGTATTTAGTCGCAGTAGTATTGGTAATACTATGGGTGATCGGCTTTTTGTTCCACGGCTTCGGCGATGTAGGTAACATTATTCACGTTTTATTAGTAATCGCAGTTATTGCAATTTTACTTAAAGTGATCGGAAGAGCAACATAAAATATATTAAGCGAACATTCATTCAGTTTTCAAAAGGAAATCTTATAAAATGGATGAATTAGAAAAGCTGTTTCATTATAATGGAACAGCTTTTCTTTTATCTTTTCAGCAGTAATTCAGCTAATTCCAGGTCAATTGGAAAAGTGATTTTTATGTTGTTTCTCTCGCCTTCAACAATATTGATGTTTTGACCAATAGATTCTACAACACTTGCATCATCAGTAAAAAATGAAGCAAAATCTTGTTGGTAAGCTTCCTTTAAAACGTTAATGCTAAAAGTTTGTGGCGTTTGTACCAGGTAAATTTCATCACGTTTTAGTGCCGAAGTTTTGTCTTCTCTAAGCATCCTTACGCTATCGCTTGATTGAACAGCTGCAATCACATTTCCCTTCAATTCTGCCTGGTTAAAACAATTATCAATCAATTGTTTTGAAACCAATGGTCGAACAGCATCGTGGATTGCTACGAAGCAATCTTCAGTAATGAAATGGAGGGCGTTTTTAACGGAATGAAAGCGCTCATTGCCACCGTCAATTATTTCATGAGGAATTCGGAAGTTAAACTCTTCGCAAAGTCTTTTCCAATAGCCTTGCTGATCAGTATTTAAAACCAGTAAAATTTTGGGTTGAGCGTCACTTTGGGCAAAGGCTTTTATTGTGTGCATCAAAACCGGAAGGTTATTGAGCAATAAAAATTGTTTTGGGGTTTCTGTTTGCATCCGATTTCCAGAACCGCCTGCTACAATTATAGCGTAGTATTTCATCTTCAAAAGTATCAAGTATTTAGTATCAAGTAGCAAGTAATAGAGTTTAATCTCGATACTTGATACTTAATACTTGAATCTATTCTAGATAATTAGCATGGCATCGCCATAACTATAGAACTTATATTTTTCTTTAACCGCAACCTCATAAGCATTCATTACGTTTTCGTACCCGCCAAAAGCGCTAACCATCATCAATAAGGTAGATTCTGGTGTATGGAAGTTGGTAATCATTGAATTTGCAATGCTGAAATCATAAGGAGGGAAAATGAACTTACTTGTCCAATCATTTGCTGCTTTTAATGTTCTGTTAGCGGATACTGCAGACTCAATTGAACGCATAGAAGTGGTTCCAACTGCACAAATTCTTCTTTTCTCTTCGATAGCTTTATTTACAATGTTAGCATCTTTTTGTTCGATGATAAATTGCTCAGAATCCATTTTGTGTTTCGTTAAATCTTCCACCTCAACAGTTCTGAAAGTTCCTAAACCAACATGTAAGGTAACTTCAGCAAATTCTATACCTTTAAGCTCAAGGCGTTTCATTAACTCACGACTAAAGTGCAAACCTGCAGTAGGCGCTGCAACAGCACCTTCATGTTTAGCGAAAATTGTCTGATAACGTTCTTTGTCTTCAGCAGTTGCTTTACGTTTAATGTATTTAGGAAGTGGAGTCTCCCCTAATATTTCAACGTTTCTTCTAAATTCTTCGTCAGTACCTTCAAATAGGAAACGAATGGTACGACCACGGGAAGTGGTATTGTCAACAACTTCAGCAACCAATAAATCATCATCGCCAAAGTACAATTTGTTACCTACACGAATTTTACGAGCTGGATCTACTAAAACATCCCATAAACGTAATTCTTTGTTTAATTCGCGAAGCAAAAAAACCTCGATAGTAGCACCCGTTTTCTCCTTGTTGCCATATAAACGGGCAGGAAAAACTTTAGTGTTGTTTAATATCATAACGTCTTTGTCATCGAAATAACCAAGTACGTCTTTGAAAATTTTATGCTCAATTTTACCACTGTCTTTGTGTAAAACCATTAAACGTGCTTCATCGCGTTGTTCAGCTGGATTGTTAGCTACTAATGACTCTGGTAAGTTGAATTTGAATTGTGATAATTTCATTCTTGATGAATTTTTTGAGGTGCAAAAATACGAATTTAATTTTTCTTTTTCGTATTTTATCAAACGCATTTAAGGTATATTATGTTTTTGGTACTTTTTTATGAAAAATCAGTGCACGAATAGATGTATCGAAATAAAATTAATTAGTTTTGAAAATGACGTGTAACCTTTTTGAATGCTTTGCATCTAACCCTTAATTATGATAATCTTTAGGCTAATTGGTGAGAGTTTTCGTTTTGCTTTTGATGCATTGCGCCAAAATAAAATGCGTACCATGTTATCGCTGCTGGCGATAACAATCGGGATTTTTACCATCATTGCTGTTTTCTCAGCAGTTGATACTTTCCGCGGTAAACTTCAATCGAGTGTAGATAAGCTGGGCTCTAATACCATATATGTTCAGAAATGGCCATGGAGTTTTGGTGATAATTATCCCTGGTGGAAATACATGAACCGACCACAGCCTTCTCTTCGCGATTTCGCAGCTTTGAGAGAACGAATGGAAAACGCACAGGGGATTACATTTGAAATATCCACAAGTGACAGGACGATCAAGTACAGAAGCAACTCTGTTGAAGGAATTAATGTTTCTGCAGCATCTCACGATTTTGACAGAACGTGGAATTTTGAACTGCAGGCTGGTCGTTATTTTACTGAAAATGAGAGTAACAACGGATCGCCAGTTTTATTAATGGGTGCCGATGTTGCAGATGGATTATTTGATGGAGATGATCCGATAGGGAAACAGGTGCAAATTTTAGGTAGAAGGTTAACAGTTATTGGTGTATTTAAAAAGGAAGGTGAAGATATGCTCGGAACCTCTTTAGATAAAAACGTGAACGTTCCAATCAATTTTGCAAAAGGTGTTTTGGATATTCAAAATGAGCGTTACGGACCACAAATTACTGTTCGCGGTAACGACAATGCTTCGTTGGAAGAAGTGGAAAGTGAGCTGAAAGGTTTAATGAGGTCTATTCATAGGATTAAGCCAGGACAGGAGGAAGATTTTGCACTTAATAAAACAACCATCATTTCTAATCAGTTAGATTCTATGTTTACGATGGTGAACTGGGCAGGGTGGATTATTGGTGGATTTTCTATTTTAGTTGGTGGTTTTAGTATCGCTAACATTATGTTCGTTTCTGTAAAAGAAAGAACCAATATCATTGGAATTCAAAAGTCACTTGGGGCAAAAAACTACTTCATTTTGCTTCAGTTTATTTTTGAATCTATCTCTTTATGTATCTTGGGCGGTTTACTTGGATTATTGTTGGTTTACCTGATATCACTATTAATTGGCGCTATCAGTGGTTTCTACATTATTTTAGGTTTAAATAATATCATGTTGGGTATCTGGATTTCGATTGTTATAGGAACAATTTCAGGCTTTTGGCCAGCCTATTCCGCATCAAGATTAGACCCGGTTGAGGCGATAAGAAGTTAGTTTACGTGTTGCAACAGACTTTCGACATTAAACTTTATTGAAGCGGTAAGCCCGCAAGCCCAATTTTTCATTGGGCGAGGACTTAAAGCGGAAAGGAGGACTGCTATTTCCGATGGAATACTAGCTTACATTTTCAAAAAAAAAAGTATAAAAAAATCCTCGCCATTAATCGAGGGCACTGAAAAAGTCCCCTAATTGAAAAGGACAAAAGGAGTAGAAAACTAGTTTTTCTGCTCCTTTTTTTTGTATTTTAAAGGTGTATTATTACTGCTTTTAAGATGCTTCT
>SEDB01000750.1 GCA_004210715.1 Pedobacter sp. | reverse complement strand
CTTGCTTCTAATTGTTTTGCAACACCTTCTGCAACTAATTGTGCATCAAGTTCTGGGCGTTTAATTTCGAAGATGTTAATTTGAATTTCCTTTTTAGTCAATTTCTTTAACTCTTCTTTGATTTTATCAACCTCAGCACCTGCTTTACCGATTACGATACCTGGGCGAGCTGTGTGGATTGTTACCGTGATACGTTTTAACGTACGCTCGATAACCACTTTAGCAACACCACCTTTAGCGATACGAGCAGAAAGGTATTTTCTTATTTTCTCATCTTCAACTAATTTATCGGAGTAGTTGTTGCCACCGAACCAGTTAGAATCCCATCCTTTGATGATACCTAACCTGTTACCTATTGGATTTGCTTTTTGTCCCATTTCCTAAAATTAGTTTTGAGTTGTTTCTGTACTTTTACTATCTACAATCAGTGTAACGTGGTTTGAACGCTTACGAATTCTATATCCACGACCTTGAGGTGCCGGACGTAAACGTTTAAGTTGACGGCCACCATCTACCATTCTACACGTTCACCTCTGATAAGATCTACAACCAAACGCATCTTACGCGGTGAGGTTGGACAATTGTTTAATTTTGCTATTGCTTCCATTGTCTAATTATTTTTTCTTTTCAGCGTGTCCTCTGAATGTTCTGGTTGGAGCAAATTCTCCCAACTTGTGACCAACCATGTTTTCTGTAACGTACACAGGGATAAATTTATTACCATTGTGTACTGCAAATGTATGATTAACGAAATCTGGTGAAATCATTGATCTACGAGACCAAGTTTTGATTACAGACTTTTTGCCTGAATCATTCATAGAGTTTACTTTTTTCTCTACGTTATGGTCAATATAAGGTCCTTTTTTTATCGAACGAGCCATTATTTCTTCCTTCTCTCTATGATGTAACGATTAGAATATTTTTTAAGTTCTCTGGTTTTGTAGCCTTTAGCTAAAACGCCATTTCTTGAACGTGGGTGACCACCTGATGATCTACCTTCACCACCACCCATTGGGTGATCGACAGGGTTCATCGCTACCGGTCTAGTTCTCGGACGACGGCCCAACCAACGTTTACGACCAGCTTTACCTAATACTTCGTTTGCGTGATCTGAGTTAGATACAGCACCGATAGTAGCAAGACAAGTAGTCAAGATTAAACGGGTTTCGCCTGAAGGCATTTTCAAAGTAGCATATTTACCATCGCGGGCAGCTAATTGTGCGTAAGCACCTGCACTACG
>SEDB01000246.1 GCA_004210715.1 Pedobacter sp. | reverse complement strand
TTGTAGGTTTAATGGAAGGTAATATTAAAGTTGAACAAAATACTACAAAAGGAACTACGTTCACAATTTCGCTACCATGTTGATATTAAATTAACTGATTATTTGGTAAATCTGGAAAGAATTTTTTTATCAATGGAATTTTCCATCAGTTCTTGTCTATTAGATGCACTAATTGGAACCACAAAATTAAAGTCTAAATGAACTTCGTGATTAGTTAGTGTAGCAATATGATTGGTGTTGATAATGTATTGTTTATGTACTCTAGTGAAAATTTCTTTGGGTAATTGTTTTTCCAAGTTTTTCAAACTTACAAGTATAACATGTTTGTCAGCATTCGTAAATAATTTTGAAAAATCGCCCATACTTTCTATGTAAATCACATCATTGTATTTAAGCTTTGAAATTCCTTTGGTTTCTCTAAAATAGAAAAAATCATCATGATCTTTTTTGATTTCAGCACCATCAATGAGCTCACTGTTAATTTGTTTCTTTAGATCAAGGTATTCAATTGCTTTGTTAGCTGATTTTAAGATTCTTTCAAATGTGGCTGGTTTTACTATAAAATCAATTGCATCTAAATCATAGCTTTCAACAGCATATTCACTATGCGATGTGATAAAAACAAATAGTGGTTTGTTTTTAATGCTCTTCAACAACGCTGTACCAGAAAGTTCTGGCATGTCAATATCTGAGAAAACAATGTCAATATCAGTATTTGATAAAACATTAGCAGCTTCGATACTGCTCGTACATACTTGAACTATTTCTAATGATGGAATTTTTTTGTATTGTTTTAAATATAGACTAAATATTTGTTCGCATAAATATAATATTCTTAATAACTTTATTTATGTATGAATTGAATTACTTTTTATGTTTCTTTTCTCCTGTGTAAAGTTTTTCGCCCGCTTTAACTTCTAAAGATAAGTCATTTTCTTCTGGCGGAACCGGGCAACGATAACCATCGCTATAAGCACAATAAGGATTGTATGCTTTATTGAAATCAACTTCAATTTTGCCATCAATGATTTCTTTCGAGCTCAAATCAATATACCGGCCACCACCATAAGTTTCCTTGTTATTGGTTTCATCTGTAAAAGGAAGAAACAATAAATCTTTATACGCAGGATTACTGGCTAATGCTATGCTTTTATACAAAGTCATGTTTGTTGCTTTACCGTTGAAACTGAAATTGATTTTCGCATAGCGGTAAAACTCCTTGCTAGTTCCGTCATAGGTTGGCATTTTGAAGACCTTTTCGTTTTTAAGAATTTCAACCTCTGCTAAAACTTTGTAAGTGCTGTCAGCATCATAAAAATGAAGGTCCTGTAAATCAGCTTCTGTAAGTGGGGAATTAGATTCTTTGATGAAATCCTGCTTATAGCTATCGCGATGTTTGCTGATTTGCGCCGAATAGGTTTGAGCATAAGTATTTAAACTTAATAAGAGGAATAGTATAGTGGAAATTTTTATCATATTCTTTTACGTCGTAGCTGAACGGCCTTTTTTTGGTAGCTAAATAAACAAAACCGAGCACTCACGAGCGCTCTAATACAACAAAAACAAGTTAATAATTGGCAAAGAAAACTTGTTTTAAATTTTTACTTTAAATGGGTTAATATATTATTAAACGCCCTTTTTGGTTTTGTTTTGAAGCACTTATTCTGTTGGTGTAGAGATAAGTCATGAAAATAATATTTGGGTATTTTAAATATACACTTGTCAAGATTCTATTTAAGGTTCTTGATAGGCTCGACATTACAAACTTATGTAATTAATTCCTCTTGCAAAAAGATTTCTGATCTGATCAAATAGATGATTTTTTCAAATTTTAAACTTACTGAAAATTTATTTTAAAATAAATTACTACAATTTCTATAGACTTTGTATATTTGAATAATTAATAATAATAAAAACGAGCTAATATTTTCTGTCATGATTTTAAGTAAAGTAGAAAAAGCGAACATTGAACCAAAAATTACATTAATAGGTGCTGGTCCTGGCGATCCGGATTTATTTAGTTTAAAAGGTGTTAAAGCATTAAAAACAGCTGATGTTGTTTTGTATGATGCAAATGTGAACGAAGCTTTACTGTGTTATGCGCCAGATGATATTCCGAAAATTTATGTTGGTAAACGCACTGATGACGAAGATTTCTCACAAGATGCGGTGAATAAATTAATCATTGATTATGCTTTAAACTATGGTCATGTGGTTCGTTTAAAAAGCGGCGATCCGTTTTTCTTTGCTAAAGGTTATGAAGAAATAGATGCTGCGGAATCTTATAGTATTCCAACTGAAATTATTCCGGGTATATCAAGTGCGACTGGTGCGCCCAGTTTGCAGAAAATACCTATGATTTATAAAGACCTAAGCGAAAGCTTTTGGGCGGTTACCGGTACGAATTCTAAAGGAGAAATTTCTGAGGATTTATACATCGCAGCGAAAACAAAAGCAACCATTGTAGTTTTAAACGGTATTGAAAAAGTAAAAGAAATCGCAGCTATTTTTCAGGCTGAAAGTAAAGGTTTATTACCTGTAGCGGTTATTCAAAATGGCTCTTCGCCTGATGAAAAAATAGCAGTGGGCATTGTAGATACTATTGCTGAAGTAGTAGAAGATAAGAAAATACAAGCGCCTGCTTTGCTCGTGTTTGGGGATGTGGTTTCCTTGCACCCACAATTTCAACCGATCAGAGATTTCTACGAAATTATTGCTGAAGAATATTAAGGGTAATAGAATCATATATTTGTTTTGTTGTTAAAAACCGCTGGCGAAAGCTTAGCGGTTTTTTTTGCTTAAAGAATTTACCCGAGATTATGCTGACTTTGGAAGATGTATGAGCTGTGGCTTTAATAACAGACCTTTGTATAATAAGCCTGATTGAAGTGAAAATATTTTGATTAAACCTTATAGGTTTGAGAAATATTGCAGCAGAAAGCAGGGCTGCACTTCGCCAAATGAGCTGGAACATCCATTTCCAAAATATTTCTAAACTCATTTCTCATGTTCAATAATCAACTAATCCGCAGTAAATCCTGATGCTAAAAATAAATTTTCATTTATTTCCAAATCAGAAAACAATTACTAACTTAACGAAGTTATCTACACCAAATATTTAATGGAAATTATACATATAAGCGCCGAGTGTTACCCTGTTGCGAAAGTTGGCGGTTTAGCTGACGTAGTAGGGGCCCTACCAAAATACCAGAATAAAATTGGCCACATTGCCAAAGTGGTTGTTCCTGCCTACGAAACCAAATTTGTTCGCGAAAGTGAGTTTGAGGTTGCTTACGATGCCTGGTCTAATTACGGAAATCATCATTTTTCTTATCGCGTTTTAAGAGAGAAAACTAATAAATTAGGTTTCGATTTATATATTGTTCATATACAAGGCTTAACCGATAGACCAAACGTTTATGGTTACGGCGATGATACAGAACGTTTTATTGCCTTTCAAATTGCTACTTTAGATTGGATTGCACAATGGGAGCATCGCCCAGATGTGATCCATTGCCATGACCACCATACAGGTTTAATTCCATTTATGGTTTCTAACTGTCTAAAATATTCGGTACTAAGCAAGGTTCCGACAGTTTTAACCATTCATAATGCTCAATATCAAGGTCAGTTTGGATGGGATAAATTATATTATTTACCAGCTTTTGATTTGTGGAAAGGTGGTTTGTTAGGCTGGGAGGATGCCATAAATCCATTGGCTTCTGCTATTAAATGTGCGTGGAGAGTAACCACAGTTTCGCCGAGTTACCTGGAAGAAATGATGAACAATGCCCGTGGATTGGAGAGTTTGCTAAGGCAGGAGCGTTGGAAATCTTCAGGTATTTTAAATGGAATTGATAGCGAAGTTTGGGATCCGGCCACTGACCCAATGCTTGGAAAAAGTTACAATTTAAAAACAGTGGAAGCTGGAAAAGCAGCAAACAAAAAGGCTTTATGTGGTGTTTTTCAACTAGACGCATCGAAACCACTTTTCACTTTTATTGGAAGATTGGTTGACGAAAAGGGCGCCGATTTATTACCCGATATCTTCTACACTGCATTGCAACAACATGGCGATAACATCAATATACTGGTTTTAGGCTCTGGCGAGAATTGGGTTGAAGGAAGATTAAATCAATTAAAAGATATTTTCGGAGGAAAATACAATGCTTACATCGGTTATAACGAACAGGTTTCACACGAAATGTATGCAGGTGCAGATTTCCTTTTAATGCCATCGAGGGTTGAACCTTGCGGCCTTAACCAGCTTTATGCTTTGCGATATGGAACCGTTCCGATTGTGCGTAGAGTTGGCGGTTTGAGAGATACCGTTATCGACATTGGCGATGGTGGTTTTGGTTTATGCCACGATCAAACCAGTATTTGGGATGTTACACATGCCATTAATCGTGCTGTTGATTTATACAATGATAAAAAAGCTTTTAAAGCAGTTAGAAAAACGATGATGACGATTGACCATTCGTGGGATAAAGCCGCAACGAATTACATAGATTTATACCAATTATTAAAATAAGCTTAAACATGACTGACAAAGTTTTAGGCGTTATCCTTGGCGGTGGCCAAGGCTCTAGATTATCGCCACTCACACAAACACGTTCTAAACCGGCAGTTCCAATTGCTGGTAAGTATCGGTTGGTAGACAT
>SEDB01000245.1 GCA_004210715.1 Pedobacter sp. | reverse complement strand
TTATCTGGCATACTGCCTTTTATAGCTACATTTTGATTGGCATAAGTTCCGGCAAGATTTAGATTGCGGTACGTGTATTTGTTGTAATAGGCACTTAAAACACGGGCGTTAAATTTTGCATTGATCTTTTTCGGATCCAAACCGGTTCCGGCAACATTAGCTTTTACCGAAACGCGACCTAATTTAGGTTGCATCTTCAACAACCGACCAACATTAAAGTTATTCAAGGCAACATCAGCTTTATAACTTTCTCTTCCTTTGGGTCCTTTCATGGCTGCGGTTAAAATAGCGCCACCCATGTCCGTTTGGATATTCATATTGGTATTGAAATCCGTCATGGAACCCGTAAATTTCCCTTTCGCATTAATTACATTTGGCAATTCAATTGATGGTGGAAGCGACTTTTTAGGTACGGCAACCAGGATATCGCTCTTGGTTACATACAGCTTTTTAATATTTAAATCGAGAAAGGTTTTATTAATATCAGGTAAACCTTTAGCTGTTCCGCTAATGTCAATCTGCGTATTTTTTAAACCGCTGATTTGCAAGCGAGGGATATTAAGGTTGTTCAAATATCCATTAACATCAGCATTGACTTTGATTTTTTCGTTTCGGTAATTGGCTGGAACAGCATCACTAAAATAGCCTGCATCACGCAATCCGATGGTTGTATTTTTTAAACTTAAAGCCAATTTAACTCTTTCCGGATGTTTTGTTAAATCATCCATCGATGTAAAATTTAACTCCGTAGCATTTTCGATAGTCGTGTTGGGCGTTTTTAAGACGAAGTTTGTGAGCTTGATTTGCTTGTCGTTGTAAACAGCATTTCCTTTTAATTCATTTAAAGCAAAGCCACTTTTCTCTTTTAAGGAACCATTTTTAACGTTCGCTTTAATACCATCCGCACTATAACTCACATCACCGGCGCCAAAGGTTAAACCAGTAATTTTTAAGTGGTTAAAGTCCATTCCTTTCGGAGCAGCTTTTGCGCCTAAATTATCAAACTGCAAACTATTATCAGTCAGGCTTATATTTTTAATCAATAGCCCCAAAGGAGATTTTTCTGCAACAACTGTATCTTTTACTTTCTTCAAGTCGTTACTTGGTGCAGGTTTAAACGCGAAAAGGATGTTCGATTTATTCAATTTAGCATCCTCAACTGTGTATCTGCTATTGGTTAGATCAACTTTAAGGTTAATCAAACCCAATTCGTTAACGTCAGCAACGGCTTTTGTAGTCGAAATCTGATCGTCATAATTCACTTTAACATTGTTGAAAGCGAAATTTTCTACTTCAATTAATGGGAGTTTACCTGCCTCTTTCTCTGTACTATCTACGCTGTTGGTTACATGCTGAACCAATTCAACCAGCGGTTTTTGTTGCAGATACCTGAGCGAAGTATTATCTAAAGTAAGATCTTTGATTACATAATGCTGACCAGCTAAATCAAAGGTTTTCAATTTCGTTTTAAACGCACCTAAATAAAGTTTTACATCATTACCAGCAACATCATCGCGATAGGTTAGGCCGATATCTTCAAAAGAAACCTTATCAACCGAAAATTTTAATGTTGAAGTAGTGTCTTTATCAACCTTTTCTTCCGGTTTTTTTTGGTCGCTCATAAAAGCATCTACCAAAAAGGAAAAATTGAAAGTAGTATCAGGACTAATACGTTTAACATTTGCCCGTATGTTTTTTAGTTCAACATTGTTAATCTCAACTGTATTTTTCAGAAGTTTGAAAAGACTAATATCTACAGCTAATTTTTCGGCATATAGTAAGGTATCACCTTTTAAATCTTCTATATAAAACTTGTTTAAAACCACATCTTTTGGCAAAGCAATTTTAATGCTTTCCAAACTTACTTCTGTTTTTGTCTTGGTTTTAAGATAGTTAATGGCTTTTCCCTTTACAAAATTTTGCACAGCGGGAATATTGAGCGAAAGGGCTATACCAACAACAAGGATGATGATTGAGGCAATAACCCAAAGCAAGACTTTTAAACTTTTACGTACGTATTTATTCAAAGCGGATCATGTTTGGTGGTTGTCAAATGCTAAAAGCATGCCATTAAAATTAATTTTAATGGCAGATTTTATATTTAATACAAAAAATAAACTAAATTGTTCGCCCGCAATAAAAATTTAACATTAGCGGTTTCATAATCAATTAAAAATGAAATTATTAAATCTAAATATAAGCTTCGAGCAATATAATGGCATCCAGGAACTAAACGAAAAAGACCTTAGTTTGTGCAACTCTTCTGAGCAAGCGCTGGCAAGCTCGTATTCTCCATATTCAAAGTTTAGAGTAGGTACAGCCATTCGATTAGCCTCCGGAGAAATTATTCTGGGCAGCAATCAGGAAAACCTCGCTTATCCATCAGGCTTGTGTGCCGAACGTGTTGCATTATTTTCAATAGGTTCCAATTATCCAAATGCAGTGATTGAAAGCATGGCCATCACAGCACAAACAGATGCTTTTGAAATTCTTAAGCCGGTAACATCTTGCGGCGGTTGTTTACAGGTAATGGCCGAGTTCGAGCGTAAGCAATCTACACCGATAGAAGTTATTTTTTATTGCTTAAATGGCGAAATATTAAAAGTGCCAAGCGTACAAAGTTTGTTGCCATTTTCTTTTGTAGAAGATCGTTTGGCAGCAAAAGCCTAAAGAATTTTCGGCTTCTTGCCGTATTGTTATTTGTTACAATCTATTTAACATCTTCTGCTGTTATGTAGAAAAGAGATAACTATGTGGATTTTATGGGCGGCGCTGGCCGCAATTTCAGCAGCTTTGGTCATTGTGCTTACAAAAGCAGGATTGAAAAATGTAGATTCGAGTCTAGCTTTTGCTATTCAAGCAGTGTTGATTTTATTGATTACTTGGGGCGTGGTACTCTATCAAGGCAATTTTAGCGACTGGAAAGGAATAGAAAAAAATGCCTGGATATTTCTTCTTTCAGCTGGCGTGTTTACCTCACTATCTACATTGTTTTCTTACAAAGCTTTATCAATGGGGCCGGCATCTTATGTGGCTACCATTGAACGAACTTCATTAGTGATTGCAATTGTGTTATCTATTATCTTTTTGAAAGAAAAAATAACCTGGCAGATTGTGGTAGGTGGTACGGTAATGATCGCAGGAGCGGTACTGATTGCACTATCTGATCCAAGCGAATAGATCTTTAGAATTTTCGCTATTCAAAATGTTAAGTGAAGTGCATTTCGAATATTAGAATCTAATTTCCAATGGTTATTTTTTGATGATGGGGACTTTTGTTATAACGGGATTAAAAATTCCGGTAACTAAGTTTACGAGATGCCATTTAGAAAATTTCGAAGAGTTAGTTTTTAACCATCCCTTGCCCCTCCTAAATTAGGAGGGTAGTAATTTCTGCTTTGGCCAAAATTTTTACCTGTTTCAATGGGTTGATTGCTATAAACCCAAGGGTATTCAAATTGCCACAATAAAAATATTTACCACAGTCCAACCTCCCGTCATTATCTTCAATGAGGGTAAGGGGGGACTCTGACGCCAGTAGCAATATTCCTTCGTTAAATAGACCTGATTGGAGCGGCATCCTTTTAGCCATATTCTGAGCGTAGCGAAAGAATGGCTAAAAGATACAGCGCAAAGCAGGAAGAAACTTTCAAAAGAGACTGGAACCCTGCTTTCCAAAAAAAAATAAACAAAATTTCAATTCTCAAATGTGTATAACCTCTATTTACACTGTGCAATCATTTTTATTATATTTACGGCTGCCAATTTTTGTAGATAAATGAGTGAAGAATCAGACCAAAACCTAAATCCAAACGAAGAACATAAACATACGATTACCCCAATTAACGGTTTGTACGAAAACTGGTTCCTCGATTACGCTTCTTATGT
>SEDB01000244.1 GCA_004210715.1 Pedobacter sp. | reverse complement strand
GAAACAATCGATGCCGTGGTGCAAAGAAAAGTACCCAAAGGCGATGTTTTCGAATTTGCCAGGGCAGCAGGTTTGTTTGGCGTAAAACGGACTAGTGATGTTATTCCTGATTGCCATCCCCTGCCGGTTGAATATACTTCCATCACATTTGAAATTAAGGATCTTGAGATTAATATTTTGGTTGAAGTACATACCATTTACAAAACTGGTGTGGAAGTGGAGGCCATGCATGGCGCATCGGTTACGGCTTTAACCATGTACGATATGCTAAAACCAATTGATAAAGGCATCGAAATAAATAACATCAAACTGCTTGAAAAATCGGGTGGAAAATCAGATTTAAAAAACAAACAATTTCCTGAACTTAAAGCTGCAGTAATCGTATGCTCTGATTCAATTTTTGAAAAGAAAAACGAAGATCTCTCTGGCAAGGCGATAATTGCCCGATTGGAGCAATTCGGAATAGAAACCTTAAAGTATGATATTTTACCTGATAAGATTGAAGCGATAAGAAAAGTTACCAAAGAATATTCAGGCGATCAACAACAGCTACTGATTTTTACAGGTGGTACCGGTTTATCTCCTCGTGATGTTACCCCCGAAGCCATCAAACCTTTATTGGATCGGGAGATTGATGGCATTATGGAAACAGCAAGGCGTTACGGACAGGAAAGAATGCCTTATGCCATGCTTTCAAGAGGTGTTGCCGGTTTTATTGGCGAAACATTGGTGATGACGCTTCCAGGCTCGAAAAACGGCGTTGAAGAAACGATGGATGCACTTTTTCCGCAGGTTTTGCATTTGTCGGAATTTTCTTCGGGCTCATCTTACTTTGTTTCATAAACTACCTGATTCAAGTGAAGTGTTAAATATTCTAGAAGCACTGAATATGCCTCCCATCCAGGCCACTGTCAGCAGTCTTAAAAATATCGGACAAGGAGTGGCATATTTCTTGGCTACTCCGGCGCTATCAGAACTTCAGCTAACGCTCAAAAAAACCTTCCATAACTTTCTCATCCCTCAAGATCAGCAATCATTTAGACCGCACATCACTATTCAAAATAAAGTTAAACCGGAAGAGGCCATAGCGCTTTTGCAAAAACTTCAAACTTCATTCACGCCTTTTGACATTCACATCAACGGTTTGGACTTGTGGCATTATCTGGATGGTCCATGGCAACATTACCGTTTCTTCGAATTTTCTCAGGCAAATGAAATCCGTTAAAAGTATTTTCATGGTAATTCTTCGAATGATATACGGATAAAATTCTTTCCTTAAAAAACATCAAACTTTTACACTCAGGCAAGGTTTTGTTTACAACAACAATAACAAAACAGTATGCCAACAGTATTATTAAAGGTAAATCGTAAAGAATATCATTTGCAAGTGGCACCCTGGGTTTCCCTGCTTGATGCCCTCCGGGAACATTTAAATTTTACAGGTACGAAAAAAGGTTGTGACCATGGCCAGTGTGGCGCTTGTACAGTTATTTGCGACGGTAAAAGAATTTTGAGTTGTCTCACTTTAGCCGTGATGAAAAATGATTCGGAGATCACCACCATTGAAGGAGTTGCCAACGAAACTGAACTACATCCCCTCCAACAAGCTTTTATAGATCATGATGCATTTCAGTGCGGCTATTGTACACCAGGCCAAATCTGCAGTGCAATTGGTTTGTTGAAGGAAGGAAAAGCGAAAACCAGGGAAGAAGTAAAAGAACTCATGAGTGGTAATTTATGCCGATGTGGTGCCAATGTAGGTATAATCGACGCAATAATGGAAGTGAAAGGAGCTGCAAATGAATAATTTTGATTACACAAAACCGCTTAGCGTTGAAGAGGCCACACATTTAATCGATCAAAACGATAAAGCAATGTTCATTGCTGGTGGCACCAACATTGTCGATTTATGGAAATACAATCTAAGTCAACCTGATGCCTTAATAGACATTAGTGCTTTGAACAAAAGTGAGGCCGTTATCCCGTTGGAAAACGGCACTTTAAGGCTCAATGCCTCTGCTACCAACGCAGAAACTGCTTATCATCCTTTAATAGAAAAAAATTACCCACTACTATCAAAAGCCATTTTAGCAGGCGCTTCGGCGCAAATTAGAAACATGGCTACAAATGGTGGTAATTTACTGCAACGAACAAGGTGTTATTATTTTTATGATGCTGATGTTCCCTGCAACAAAAAAATCCCTGGCTCAGGTTGTCCCGCTAAGGATGGCTACAACCGAATGCATGCTATATTAGGGACAAGTGAAGAATGTATTGCAGTGTTTCCCTCGGATATGTGTGTGGCACTTTCCGCATTAAATGCTGTTGTAAATATTGAAGATAAAAATGGAAAGCGCAGTATTCCTTTTGCTGATTTCCACCGTTTGCCGGGAAATACGCCCGAAATAGATAACGATTTAAAAAAAGGAGAAATAATTACCAGTATCGATTTACCGCCTATTCATTTCACTGATCATTATTCGTATTTAAAACTTCGTGACCGGCACTCTTATGCATTTGCACTGGTATCAGTGGCGACGGCGTTCAAACTTGATAATGATCAACTCAGTGATGTAAGAATTGCATTGGGCGGAGTTGCTCATCAACCTTGGCGAGTAAAAGAGGCTGAACTATATTTAGAAGGCAAGCTTGCAAATGAAACAAGTTTTTCAGCCGCAGCGGATATTATTCTACAGGAAGCAAAAGGATTCAAATACAACAACTTCAAAATAGAGCTGGCAAAAAGAGCAATAGTGCGAAATGGATTAATGGCATTACACCCAGAAACGCAGTTACCAGGTGCACAACCTTCAGCATAATCAAAAATTAACCTAAAAAGAAGATGCAGAAATCAGTAGGACAACCCATTAACCGTTTAGAAGGTAAATTAAAAGTAACCGGAGCGGCTAAATATGCAGCAGAATATGATGTTAAGGATGTAGTAACGGGCTATGTATTGAGCAGTCCGGTAACTAAAGGGAAAATTTTGGAAATGGATACCAGCGATGCTTTAGCGCTTACTGGCGTGATTGATGTAATCACCCATCAAAACAGACCGAAACTGGCCTGGTTTGATATTCAGTACACTGATATGGACGCTCCTCCGGGCACTGTTTTTAAACCGCTTTACAATGAAAAAATCATGTTTAACGGACAGCCTATTGCGCTGGTTTTAGCCCATGATTTGGAAACAGCCAGATATGCCACTACCCTGATCAAAGTAAAATATGAACAGGAGGCATTTGATACTTGCCTGGAAAATAACCTGGACCAGGGAAGGAATGCTAAAAAGGGTTTTGCAACTTTATTGAAACCACCTCCACCGAAGCCGACCGGAGATTTCTTAAATGCTTATGAACAAGCACCAATAAAGACATCAACTTCATACCATCATAGCGCCGAACACCATAATCCCATTGAATTGTTTGCTACTACAACGGTATATGAGGGAAATGGAAAACTTACCATATACGATAAAACCCAGGGAACCATTAACAATCAGTTATATGTAGCCAATATTTTCGGATTGAGATACAAAGATGTCAGGGTATTGGCTCCATTCGTTGGCGGAGGTTTTGGCTCAGGCCTCCGACCACAATATCAACTGTTTCTCTGCGTAATGGCTGCGATGCATTTGAAAAGAAATGTAAAACTAACGCTCGACCGCAAGCAAATGTTCACGTTTGGCCATCGACCTGAAACGCTTCAAAACCTGCGTTTCGCTACTGATATCAACGGGAAAATTACGGCACTTAATCATTCTGCCTTTGCCGAAACCTCGCAATTTGAAGATTACACTGATCCATTAGTAGCTTGGAGCCACAAGGTTTATCCTTCAGCCAATACACTTTTTGATCAAAAAGTGGTACCGCTGGATGTATTTACGCCCATTGATATGCGGGCCCCAGGTGGGTGCAGCGCCATGCATGCTATAGAATGTACCATGGATGAGTTAGCGTATAAGCTCAAGATGGATCCTTTGACATTGAGGCTCATTAATTATTCGGAAGTCGATGATTCGAGCAAAAAACCCTATACCAGTAAAGCACTCAAAGCCTGCTATCTGCAAGCGGCAGAAAAATTTGGTTGGGACAAGCGAAATCCTGAACCAGGAAGCATGACAAAAGGCAATAAACTAGTTGGCTATGGCATGGCAACAGGAATTTGGGATGCCTATCAATTCCCTTCCCGCGTGGAAGCCATGATTGATAAGGATGGAAAGTTTATCTTAAATAATGCGGTTACTGATATTGGAACTGGAACCCTTACGGTGATGACACAAATAGCCGCAGATGAGCTGGGATTATCAATGAAAGATGTTGACTTCAGATATGGAGATAGTAAAAAACCTTTTTCCATGTTCCAGGGAGGTTCTGCAATGACATCCTCTACCGGCTCTGCAATTGTGGTTGCAGCAAAAGAATTAAAAGTAGAAATTGACAAAGATCTCAAAACCATTACCGTGACCAGAGCAGTTACAGCAGTTGCTGCAGGAAAGATCATCAACCCTAAAACAGCCAAAAGCCAGATTTTAGGCTCGATGGTTTGGGGGATCAGTAAAGCGCTGCATGAAGAAAGCATTATGGATGAAAATCTTGGCAAATACATCAATACCAATCTGGGAGAATATCACATTCCGGTGCATGCAGACATTAATGATCTTGAGGTAATCTTTGCTGAAGAAAACGATGAGCTTATTAATGAACTTGGCGTAAAAGGCGTTGGAGAAATTGGACTCGTAGCCGTTCCAGCTGCAATTGCAAATGCGATTTTTCATGCAACAGGGAAAAGAGTAAATAATTTACCCATTCATTTTGATGAACTATTATGATTTGAATTTTTCTTTGGGAAGGATTGATGTTAACAATTTTGATCTTTTAAGGTTTCTGAAAGACCACAACCAAAGGCTTTAACCTATTCCAGTAGAGGGTGTGTTTAAGCGCCATTCTAACGAGTCCAGCAGTACCTCGTTCTCATTGGGTAATAACATTGGTGGCAGCTTAGCTGGAATCTTTGATAGCCTAAGATCATAAGTTGAAAAACTAATGATTTAAGAAAAGCGGTAGCCATTTGGTTACCGCTTTTTTTATGAACACTAAGGTTGAAATCTTAAATATTTTTCAATGTTCATCTTTTATATTTTGATCGGTATGAAGATAAATGTCGTGCTGTGAAAAAGGAATTTGAATTTTATTAGTTTTGAATGCAGCGGTAATTGCGATTACCAAATCACTTTTTGTTGCATTATTATCAGATAAGTGCTTGGTCCAAAAGTAAATTTTAAGATCGATTGCACTTGCACCGAACTGCTCAAATTGCACTACAGGTGCCGGACTTTTTATAATGCGCTGTTCTGCATCCAGGAGTTCTCTTACAATTTGTCTGCATTTTTCAAGATCTGTTTTATAATCAACTCCAATTACAATTGAAGCTCTTTTACGGTTTCCTGCCAATGTCCAGTTCATCAGATGAGAGTTGAGTAAATCGCCATTGGGCATAACAAGATCTGCCCCTTCCCAGGTACTGATCACACTGCTTCGAAATCCTATAGATTTCATGGTTCCACCTTGTCCATCAACTTCCACAATATCGCCTACATTTACCGGCTTTTCAAAGGCGATGATTAAACCACTAACTAAATTATTTACTAATGTTTGCAAACCAAATCCAATTCCGACTCCTAATGCGCCCACAATAATCGTAATCCTGTCCATCGGTATGCCTGCGGCGGCTATTGCCAAAAACAATCCGGTGGAGAGAATGAATATCCTCACCAATAACACCCAACTTCCTAGTCCTTGCTTTTTTTGTGTACTGTCTTTATTGGTTTTCAAGTGCTCATCAGATGCAAAAAATGATACAATTTTGGATACAATAACCGATATAGACATGATGGCAAAGAACAAAAACAGTCCGTTGATGCTGAAGGTGTAATCTCCAATCGTTCTATCCTGGGCTAGGAAAGATAATAAAGGTTTTGACAAGTACTCAAAGAGCGGAAAATTATGTCCCATGAGTATAACCCATCCGAGCACCAATAGTAAATACAATAATGCTGGTGCCCGGTTACCAACCTTTCCAAAATTCAGATAAAAAAGTTTTCTATCCTGCACTGTATAAACATCAAATGCCAATACCAAACCCTCATTAATAAATCTCACCACCCAAAGAAATAAAATTGCAACCACAACATTTAAGAAACCTCCGATGAAAAGCGTTTTGGACACATTATACCGGCCGAATAAATTCAGTAAAATGGAAGCGAATTCCAGTAAAACCATAAATGCGATGGAATAAGCAATCCATTTTTCTTTCAGTTCGTTTTGACGCTTTTGCAAAAGAATTACCGTACCCACCAATGCACCAATGAATGCTATTACCAACATAAACCAGCGTTCGGCTCTTGATGCCTGCAATATCAGATTATCAAAACCGGCAATTAGGAAAAAAAACAGGTCTGTAATAACTTGGTTCACCCCAAATATTACTGAACTCTCTTCGAAAGGTTGCATTCGCAATTGCCTGCTCATTATGCTCAATTTCTTCAATACTAATCTGCAATCGGTTGATCTCCATGTTGTAACCATTTAGCAGGTATTGAACATTTCGACCAGTTTGTTTGAGTGCCGTGTCAACTGGTGCAACCTCATAGGCCACCGTTACTAAATTCCGCAAATAATCTACCAGTTCGAGTGAGTCTGTTGGAAATTTAAATAATTCTGGAGCAGTGAGCAGCGAATCCATTCGATAGCGAAAACCATTTAAGCTTTTCAACCGATTATCCAGATTCAGTTTAATTACCTTAGCCTCGCCAATTAATTCATAAATAATTTTCTTGGTGGCAGTAAGGTTGCGGTAAGTTTGTGCAGTGCCCTTATTAACAAAAACACCATCGGCAGCCAATTGATAATCATGCTGAATTTCCTTTAATCTTTGTTTCAGTTCAGAGGTATCAACACCTGTTTTCAAATATCCTTTTGCACTTTGCAGGGTTACTCTTGCTTCTTCAAATATCCTAACCTGAACCATTGCTGCTTTATCGGATTCGAAATCCCGAATGCTTTCTTTTGCTGATTTCTTAGCGAAGGACTGCATCTTTTCTACAAATCCTTTTGCTAGCGTATCACTTTTGGCCTGCGTTAGGGTATCAGTTTTCTGTGCCAAACAAGTAAGGCAAAAAAAACTAAAAAGAAAGGCTATAAATATGGAAGCGAAATACTTAGGATGCATCTTGATTAGGGCTTTATCAATATTACTTAAAAATTGAAATGTATCCAAATACACTGATTTAAATAACTGATTTTGTTATTAGAAATATCTTACCAGCAATAATTTTAGAACATTTTTAGTATTTTTAATCTAAAATCATCCTCATGAAAAAAATATACTTCTCTCTGCTGTGCGTCATTATTGCCGCATACAGTTTCGCTCAAACAGCTGGCACTCAAAAAATTGATGTGATCAGGAAAACCAATGGTGAAGAGCTTAAAGGAAAACTCATAAGAGTTACCGATAATGATATCTCTTTCGTTTACACGGGGGAAACCGCTGAGTACGTGATCAAGAAATCCGACATCGTACAGATCGTCCATTCAAGTGGCCGAACAGAAAACATATCTCAACAAGTAAAACCTGCTGAAACTAGACAAAGCGATCAGATAACTATGGCAGCAACGCCGGCAGATCATCACAATAAAATTGCCATTTTACCATTCACATTTTTAATGGATAACCAACCTGGAGCAGATGCAATCGGTATGAAAGCCCAACAAGATACCTACGCTTTATTGAGTCAGCATGCTGCCGGATATACCATTCTTGATCCCCGAACTACAAATGCAAAGCTGGTACAGGCTGGCGTTACCAAAGAAAAGATGATCGGTTTTACCATGAAAAACTTATGTGATATTTTAGGCGTAGAATATATCATAGACGGTACCGTAACGCAGAATAAAGGTTACCAAACCAGTTATACTTCATCAAGTGGCGATACGAACGTCAAAAGAGATGATTCGGAGAAAGTTAAAAAGGTTTCTAGTTATGGTTCTACAAATAGCAGCGCAGCACAACGTTATGATGTTAGCGTAAGCCTTCAGATTTACATGGATAATAATGCCAGCATTTACAATGAAAATCACAAAGCTTTTTTGAGCAATACCGATGGATCTTATAGTGGACCATTGGAATATCTTTTAAAGAGGTGCCCGCTTTACCGCAAATAACTATTTATCCCAGATTATTGAAAGGTTTGTTCTGTATTGAGCAAACCTTTTTTTGTTTTAGTAGAAATCAAATTCTTAATTGATATTTTTATTTAGAATAATTAAAAATAACTTTCTAATCTCGTTTTAATTTCCTTCTTTTGCGCCAACTAAGAATTAATCTAAATAAGATGTATAAAAAATTTACTAAAATTTTTAATTTGGCAATGGTTTTTCTTGTACTTACAGGAGCAGCTCTTGCCCAATCGAAGAATGGATCGATATCAGGAACCATTAAAACAAGTGATGGGAATCCGGCAGCATTTGTAAGCGTTGGATTAAAAAACACTAATAAAACCACTCAAACAGATGATAACGGAAACTTTACCATCAAGAATGTAGCACCCGGAAATTACACCATAAAAATTTCCGCCGTAGGTGTAAAGGTTCAACAAAAATCCATCACAGTAACTGCTGGCAATGAATCAACAATTAGTTTTGCGACAGCTGAATCATCTTCTCAATTGGATGAGGTTGCTATTAACGGTTACAGAACGCCAAACAAAAAACCTGCAAACCTGGGTAAAATTGCAATTGCGCCAAAAGATTTACCTCAATCTGTTCAGGTAATCAACAGTCAGATTATCAGAGATCAACAAGCTAACACGCTTGGTGATGTGATGAAAAACATTAATGGAGTTGCCCTTGGCGCAAACAGGGGATCAGTTGGCGAAAATTTTTACGCCAGAGGTTATAGTTTGGGTGCTAATAACGTTTTTAAAAACGGCGCCAGAACTACAATCGGTGGAAGTCCGGAAGCAAGCACTTTAGAATCTGTTGAAGTTTTGAAAGGTAGCGCAGCTTTATTATATGGTGGTGTGAGCGGCGGTGCTGTTGTAAATATGGTAACCAAAAAACCAAAATTCGAGTATGGCGGCGAGGTTTCTGTGCGTGTTGGCAGTTATGATTTATACAAGCCTATCGTTGATATTTATGGTCCGATATCAGACAAAGTTGCTTTCAGAGTTATTGGGAGCTATGAATCGGCAGGCAGTTACAGAGATAATGTATCTTCTGACAGGATTTATGTGAATCCATCCCTACTTTACAAGATAAATGACAATACAGAAATCATTGTTCAAGGCGATTATTTGAAAAGTAATTTCACCCCGGATTTTGGTATCGGTACTGTTGGCAACCAACTTTCTCCTTTGGGAAGAAAGGTGTTTGTAAATACAGACTGGGCTTACAACAAAACCAATACGGCAACCGCGCAGGCTGTTTTGAATCATAAATTTAATGATAGCTGGAAATTGAATGTGAGTGCATCCCTACAATCGTACAATAGAGATTATTTCTCTGCTGAAAGACCTGCTGCAAATGCTGCCGGAGTTTGGAACAGGGCTTTAACCCGTTCTGACATTGAAGAATTCACCTTCAATCAACAAATTAACTTGACCGGAAATTTCAAAACGGCCAGCATAAAACATAATCTTTTGATTGGTGCAGATGCAGATCAATCCAATACCACATCAGGAGGATTTGCCTCTACCAATGTTTTACCTGCAACAGGTACAGCGACTTACTACGATAGTGTAAATTTATTAGACCCATCTTCATTTAATAAGCCAAGTAATTTCAATATGCCGAATACTACTTTACTAACCAATACAGATGCATCAGTATTTAGAATGGGTGGATTTATTCAGGATTTAGTAAGTGTTACCGAGCAATTTAAAGTGTTGGCCGGCGTACGTTGGTCGTTTCAAAAAACGCCTACAACAGATATTACAACTGTTGCTAGTGGTGCAGAGAACAAAGGAACAGCCGTTGATAAAATTGATAAGGCATTCTCTCCAAAATTTGGATTAATTTATGAGCCTTTTAAATCAACATCAGTTTATGTGAGTTATTCAAATAACTTCACGTCAAATACTGGGATTGATATTAATACAAACGGACCTATGGAGCCATCAATTATTGATCAATATGAGGCCGGTATTAAAAATGATTTCCTTGATGGAAAGTTAACGGCTAACTTAACAGTGTATAAAATAAAGAATGATAAATTTGCTCAAAAACACTGCAAATGGCACATTATTTTATACATTCCAGAATGGTGCAGTTAAAGGTTTAAAACTTGGGGCGTCAGCATTTTATACAGGAGATAGAAATGGCGGTAGAAATACGACTAAAAATAATTCCTCTACAGGTATTATTCCTCTTAATGGTTTTACTACATTGGATCTGTCTGCAGGTTATGCCTGGAAGAAATTGTCTATTTTGGCTAAACTTTCCAACATCACTAACGAGTTAAATTATTTCGTTCACGAAAATTATAGTGTTAACCCTATTGCTCCACGTCAGTTTGTAACAACTGTATCTTATAAATTTTAATTAGCAATTCTCGATTTAAGCCCCAAAGCATTCGTGCTTTGGGGCTTTTTTATGAGTTAAAACTGATAAGCGTTTGAATTTGCTTTATTAAATTTGAAAATCATAAATCTTTAAACTTCTGCTTTGAAAATTAAGTTGATCATCCTCCTCCTCCTATCCTGCCTTGCCAGCTACAGCCAGATGCTAAAAAAACGCACCACGCTATTAATGGGTAGTAAGTTTGAAATTACCATTGTTGCCAAGGATGCAGAAACAGCAAATCGAAATATTGATTCTGTTATTGCTGAAATTACAAGAATTGAATATTTGATTTCCGATTGGAAGCCAGAAACGCAAATCTCAGCGGTAAATAGAAATGCTGGAATAAAACCGGTTAAGGTTGATCAGGAGGTTTTTGACCTAACCAAAAGAGCGCTTCAATTATCTAAACTAACCAACGGCGCTTTTGATATCAGCTTTGCTGCAATGGATCGGATATGGAAGTTTGATGGCTCAATGACCGAGATGCCGACCGCTGAAGCGATTAAAAAATCTGTAGAGAAAGTGGGTTACCAAAACATCATTTTAGATAGTTTGAATAGCACCATTTTCTTAAAACTACCTGGAATGAAAATTGGTTTTGGAGCATTGGGAGAAGGTTATGCAGCAGATCGGTGCCGAAACATGATGCTGGCAAAAGGAATTAAAGCTGGAATTGTGAATGGATCAGGAGACATGAGCAGCTG
>SEDB01000243.1 GCA_004210715.1 Pedobacter sp. | reverse complement strand
GGAGGTATTTCTAAGTTTTACGGCTACTTAAGTAAAGCAATTAAATACCCGCCAATGGCACAAGAAAACAACGTTCAAGGTAAAGTATTTTTATCTTTCGTAGTTGAAAAGGATGGTAAGTTAACTGATATCACAGTTACCCGCGGTTTGGGTAGCGGAACTGATGAAGAAGCTATCCGTGTATTAAAGGCTAGTCCGCGTTGGAACCCAGGTATCCAAAACGGTAAGCCGGTAAGGGTAAAATACAACATCAACGTTAACTTTACATTGAACTAGTAGTAAATGTTAAATTTTGATATTTTTAAGCAAAAATCGCCTAAACAGCGGTTTTTGCTCATTTTAGGCCTAGCCATGTTCGTTTTATACGTTGCTATGGGATTGGCATTTATCTTTTGGGCACCTTTGGCTGCTCGATTCAATTTCATTCCTGCCTGGGGCCGTATAGCAATTGGAATCTTTTTAATTTTTTATGCTTTTATAAGATTGTTAAGTCTGGGAAGACGAGACTAAGTTTGACCATGAGAAACCTCCTTTATATATTTATTGTATTTGCATTTGTTTCTTGTAAAAGGAAAGAAAAAACAGCGGCTGTTAAAGAAACTCGGACAAGCGGTACTTTAAAGATGTTGGTTGATGAAAGCGTTAGCCCGATTATTCAAGAGCAAATCAGTATTTTTAATCTGGATTATCCAGATGCCAAATTTGAGCTTACCATTAAACCAGAGGAAAAGATTACACCTGCATTTTTAAATGATAGCGTTAGAGTAATCGTAATGCCTCGACTTTTAACCAAAGCAGAAGAAAAATATTATACCCAAAGGGGAATTAGAATTAATTCTACCCGCTTTGCTGTTGATGGAATTGCATTAATTACGAACAAAGACAATATCGATAGTACAATTACCGTTAAGGAAGTTATTGATATATTACAGGGGAAAAATTCAGGAAAAAAATTAGTATTCGATAACGCTTATTCAAGTACCTTCCAATATCTTAAGCAACTGGCAAATATTAGTCAGTTTCCAGCTAATGGTGTTTATTCTAAAAATTCAAGTGCAGAAGTTATCAAACTTATAGCTGAAGATAAAGGTTTTATTGGTATTTTAGGCGTGGATTGGGTTTCTGATCGCAATACTAAACTTGCTGAATACCTTACAAAAGTGAAAACGCTTGGAGTGAAGAATTTGAAAGGTAAGGTTGGCGATGATAAATTCTATTTGCCAACGCAAGATAATCTTATTAATGGAGTCTATCCTTTTTTAAGAAACGTAAATATCATTGATTGCGAAGGCAGAGATGGTTTAGGCACAGGATTTGCAACATGGTTGAGAAGTCAGAGAGGGCAGTTGATTGTACTTAAATCAGGACTAGGTCCGCACAAATTAATGCCAAGACAAATCAACCTGACTAAAGAAAGTAAATAATAAATTATAAATTGAACCACGAAGTAATCTAAAAGAACTTCATTTTAATTAAAAAAAACAGAATATCCGATGAAAATTTTAAAGAAAGCAATAACCTTAAATGTAGGTTTGGTGTTGATGGGTTCTGCAGTTTTTGCTCAAAATTTGAATGACGCGAAAAAAGCCATTGACGCTGAACAGTACCAGAAAGCATCATCAATGCTTAAATCATTGGTAAGCTCTCAAGCTTCTAACGGCGAAAATTATTATAACCTTGGTTTGGTTTACTTAAAAACAGGTTATATCGATTCAGCTCGTGCTGTTTTCACTAAAGGTGTAGCGGCTGATGCCAAAAATAACTTAAACTTAATCGGTTTAGGTGAGGCTGATATGTTATCTAACAACCCAACTTCTGCAAAAACTAATTTTGATAAAGCAGTTGAAATGGATAAGAAAAATTATAAAACTTATCTAGAAATTGGTAAAGCTTATTTGGCTCAAGATAAACCAAGTGATGATGTATCAAAACCAGATTTCACTAATGCTTTAGCAAATATCGCTAAAGCTGATGAATTGGATTCTAAAGATAAGGATGCTGAAGTTTTCTTGGCACAAGGCGATGCTTATGCTTTGCAAAAGAAAAATTCTGAAGCGTTAGGTCCTTATTTCCGTGTGAATGATATTGATCCTACCAACCGTAGAGCAAAAACTCAAATCGGTAAAATGTATAAAGAATCGAGAGCATTTCCTGAAGGTGAAAAAGAATTACAAGATGTAATTGCTGCTGATGCAAATTATGGACCTGCTTACCGTGAGTTAGGAGAGCTTTACTTACAATGGAGTAGCTTTGGTACTGACCAGGAAAAAGCTAAAAAAGGAATTGAGAATTATAAAAAATACATGGATTTAACTGATAAATCTTTGGAATCTCAATTACGTTATGCTCAGTTCTTGTTTTATGCAAAAGACTTCCCTGCTTTAGAGCAAGTAGCTTCAAGTATTCAAGCACCGGCGAATGATCCGAAAAATGCGATTGTTTCAAGAATGAAAGGATGGGCTGCTTATGAGAATAAAAACTACCCAGCTGCTTTGACTAGTATGAATGACTTCTTCGCTAAGGAAAAAGATGCTAACAAAATTTTAGCTTTCGATTACTTATATTTAGGTAAAGCGCAATTAAAAGCTGGACAAGATAGCTTAGCATTAATTAATATTACTAAAGCTGTAGAAAAGGATTCAACAAATACAGATGCTTTGGCAGAAGTAGCTAAAAGTTTCTATGATGCTAAAAAATATGCGAAATCTGCAGAGATTTACGAAAAAGCGATTAAAGCAAATCCTAGTGGAAAAGGTGCGTTATACAACTATTATTACAATGCATTGGCTAACTATTTCGATTTTGCAGGAAAGTTAACTGCTAAACAAAATCCATCAAAAGATATTTTGGTAAAGGCTGATTCATCGATTGCGAAAGTTACTCAATTAGCTCCTGAAACTTATGATGCTTACTTAACCAGAGCTCGTATCAACAGCTTAATGGATGACGAAAAAGAGCCAAAAGGTTTAATGGTTCCTTATTATGAGGAATTTATTACTAAAGTAACAGCAAAACCAGAGGTTGCAAGTTCTGGAACTTATCCAAAACGTCTTTCTGAGGCTTATGATGTTTTAGGAGGTTTCTACTTCTACAAAGACAAAGCGAAGGCTAAAGAGTATTTTGATAAATCAGTAGCTGTGTATCCTTCAGGAACATTTGCAGCAACTAAATTAAAAGAATTATCAGCACCTGCTCCAAAAGGAAAAGGTAAATAATTTACTCAGTTAAATAATTTAGAAAAGGCAGAGTTTGGTTACTCTGCCTTTTTCTTTTACTTTTGCAACTGAATACAAATATTATGCAAGCACAAAGTACCTCTATAGATTTTTTACCAATTATATTCCAAGTAATTGTTGCATTGGGTTTCGTAGTAACTACATTGGTGGCTACACACTTTTTAGGTCCTAAGCGTAAAACGCTTGATAAGTTAGAAACCTTTGAAGCAGGTGTTAAATCTGTTGGTAATGCCCGTCAGCCATTTTCAATCAAATATTTCGTTGTAGCAATCTTGTTCGTGCTTTTTGATATTGAGGTTATTTTCATGTATCCTTGGGCAGTAAACTTTAGAGCACTTAGAATGGATGGCATGATTGAGATGTTCATCTTTATGGGGACCTTATTATTGGGTTTCATCTATGTGATCAAAAAGAAAGTTTTAGACTGGAACTAAAAGATGCAGTTTTTTAATTGTAGCTAATTATTGACAGCCATAAAATACTTGTGTAGCAATTACACTAACTAATGGGTGTTTTAATTATTTAGAAAGGTTCTAAATCAAGTTAAGCTAGTTTAATTGCCTTTAAAATATTGTAAATTTGTTGCTCATTCTGCAAAGGGATGAGCATTTTTTGTTTATAAACATGAGTGAAATTAATATAGTTGATGCGCCTCCAGGA